>NZ_CAXTBY010000158.1:0-6637 GCF_964242245.1 uncultured Methylobacterium sp.
TCCGCGAGGACCCCGAGTTCAACGACCGCGCGCCCTCGCATCTCGGCGGCAAGGCCCCGGCCGAGCCCGCCCAAGCCGAGCCCGCCGAGGCCGCGCCGCCGGCCCCCGCCCCGTCGGGGCCCGCGGCCGCCGAGGCCGCACCGCTGGTCTTCGTCTGGTCGGGCGACGCGGAGAAGGAACTGAAGAAGATCCCGTTCTTCGTGCGCGGCAAGGCCCGCGCCAACACCGAACGCTTCGCGCGCGAGCGCAATCTCGCTGTCGTCACCGTCGAGACGCTGTACGATGCCAAATCGCATTTCGGCCGCTGAGCCCGCCCCGATGCGGGTCGTCATCGTCACGATGGACACCCATCTGGCGAGCGCCGCCGAGCGCGCGCGCAAGCTCCTGCAGCGCGAGATCCCCGGCCTGTCGCTCGTGCTGCACGCGGCCTCCGAGTTCGGCGGCGATCCGGAGAAGCTCGCGCGCTGCCGCGCCGACATCGCCGACGGCGACATCGTGGTCTGCGCGATGCTGTTCATGGAGGATCACTTCCAGCCGATCCTCGCCGACCTCCGCGCGCGCCGCGATGCCTGCGACGCGCTGATCTGCATGCTCAGCGCGTCGGAGGTGACGAAGCTGACGCGGGTCGGCGCCTTCAAGATGGACGGCTCGCAGGGCGGGGCGATGGCGCTGCTGAAGCGCCTGCGCGGCTCGCCCAAGGAGCGCAGCGCCAGCGCCGGCGCCGAGCAGATGAAGATGCTCAAGCGCCTGCCCAAGATCCTGCGCTTCATCCCCGGCACCGCGCAGGACGTGCGCGCCTACTTCCTCACCCTGCAATACTGGCTCGCGGGATCGGACGAGAACGTCCTCAACATGGTCCGCATGCTGGTGGACCGCTACGCCGACGGCCCGCGCAAGGGCTTGCGCGGCCTGTCGAAGGCCGCAGCCCCCGTCGTCTACCCGGATGTCGGCGTGTACCATCCGCGCCTGCCCGGACGCATGTCCGAGGATGCCGGCGCGCTCCCCGGCGGCGGCCCGCGCGGCACGGTCGGCGTGCTCGGCTTGCGCTCCTACATGCTGGCCGGCAACAGCGCGCACTACGACGGCGTCATCGCCGCGCTCGAAGCCCGCGGCCTGCGCGTGATCCCGGCGTTCGCCAGCGGCCTCGATTCGCGGCCCGCGATCGAGCGTTACTTCCTTCAGGACGGCGTGCCGGTGATCGACGCGCTGGTCTCGCTCACCGGCTTCTCGCTCGTCGGCGGCCCGGCCTACAACGACGCGCGCGCGGCCGAAGAAGTGCTCGCCCGCCTCGACGTCCCCTACGTCGCGGCGCATCCGGCCGAGTTGCAGACCCTGGAGCAGTGGGGCGCCTCGGACCGCGGCCTGCTGCCGGTCGAATCGACCATCATGGTCGCGATCCCCGAACTCGACGGCGCCACCGGCCCAATCGTCTTCGGCGGCCGCTCGGACAAGGCGGGCGTCGCCTGCAAGGGATGCCACGTCGCCTGCGTCTTCCCGTCGGGCGAGGACGACCGCGACATGCACCCGTGCGTCGAGCGCGCCGGCATGCTCGCCGCCCGCGTCGAGAAGCTGGTGCGCCTGCGCCGCTCGGCGCGCGCCGAGCGCAAGGTCGGCCTCGTGGTGTTCAACTTCCCGCCGAACGCCGGCAACACCGGCACCGCCGCCTACCTCTCGGTGTTCGAGTCGCTCCACCGCACGCTCACGGCGATGAAGGCCGCCGGCTACGCGGTCGAGGTGCCCGAGAGCGTCGACGCCCTGCGCGAGGGCGTCGTCGTCGGCAACAGCGCCCGCTTCGGCGCGCAGGCCAACGTCCACGTCCGCATCCGGGCCGACGAGCACGTCCGGCGCGAGAAGCACTTGGCCGAGATCGAGGCGCAATGGGGCCCGGCGCCGGGCAAGCAGCAATCGGACGGCGCGTCGATCTTCGTGCTGGGCGCGCAGTTCGGCAACGTCTTCATCGGGGTGCAACCCGCCTTCGGCTACGAGGGCGACCCGATGCGCCTGCTGTTCGAGAAGGGGTTCGCGCCGACGCACGCCTTCTCCGCCTTCTACCGCTGGCTGCGCGAGGACTTCAAAGCGCACGCGCTCATCCATTTCGGCACGCACGGCGCGCTCGAATTCATGCCCGGCCGCCAGACCGGCCTCACGGCCACCGACTGGCCCGACCGGCTGATCGGCGACATGCCCAACATCTACCTCTACGCCGCCAACAACCCGTCGGAGGGCGCTATCGCCAAGCGGCGCTCGGCCGCGACCCTGGTGAGCTACCTGACGCCGCCGATCGCCCATGCCGGGCTCTATCGCGGGCTGGTCGAGCTGAAGGGCTCGATCGAGCGTTGGCGCGGGCTGGAGCCCGACGCCGACCACGAGCGGGCCGAACTCGCGGTCCTGGTCCAGGCCCAGGCGGCGCTGGTCGACCTGTCCCCCGCGGAGCCCGCCTGGGGCGACGCGGCGGAGGCGGAGGTCGGCCGCATCGGCCGGGCGGTGCTCGAACTCGAATACACGCTGATCCCGCACGGGCTCCACGTCGTCGGCCAGCCGCTCTCCCCGGCCGAGCGCGTGGACATGCTGCTGTCGATGGCCGATTCCAGCCACGGCACCCGCCTGGAGCGGGCATCGGTGGCCGCGCTGGTCGGCGGTGCCTCGCCGGAGGCTGCGCTCGCCGCCGCCGGCCCGGTGCCGAAGGCCACCGACCTCGCGATCCTGCGCGAACTGGCCGCCACCGACCGGCAACTCACCGAGGACCACGAGGTGCCGGCGCTGCTCCGGGCGCTCGACGGCCGCTTCATCCGCCCGGCGCCGGGCGGCGACCTGCTGCGCACGCCCGCCATCCTGCCCACGGGGCGAAACCTCCACGGCTTCGACCCGTTCCGCATCCCCAGCGCCTACGCGGTGCAGGACGGCGCGCGCCAGGCCCAGCGCATCCTCGACCGGCATAGGGCGGACGGCCTGCCCCTGCCGAAGTCGGTCGCCATCGTCCTGTGGGGCACCGACAACCTCAAGAACGAGGGCGGCCCGATCGGCCAGGTGCTGGCGCTGATCGGCACGAGGCCCCGCTTCGACGGCTACGGCCGGCTCGCGGGCGCCGAGCTGATCCCGCTGGAAGAGCTCGGCCGCCCCCGCATCGACGTGGTCGTCACCCTGTCGGGCATCTTCCGCGATCTGCTGCCCTTGCAGATCAAGCTCATCGCGGAAGCCTGCCTGCTCGCGGCCTCCGCCGACGAGCCGGTGGAGCGGAACTTCGTCCGCCTCCACGCGCTCGACTACCAGCGCGTCCACGGCGGCGACTTCGAGACCGCCGCGCTGCGGGTGTTCGGCAACGCCGACGGCGCCTACGGCTCGAACGTCAACCACCTCGTCGAGAACGGCCGCTGGGACGAGGAGGACGAACTCGCCGAGACCTATTCCCGGCGCAAAGGCTTCGCCTACGGCCGCGACGGCCGGCCGGTGCAGCGGACCGCGCTCCTGAAGAGCGTGCTCGCCGACGTGGATCTGGCCTACCAGAACCTCGATTCGGTGGAACTCGGCGTCACCACCGTGGACCACTACTTCGACACGCTCGGCGGCATCAGCCGGGCGGTCAAGCGCGCCAAGGGCGGGGTCGACGCGCCGGTCTACATCGGCGACCAGACCCGCGGCGAGGGCTGCGTCCGCACCCTCAACGAGCAGGTCGCGATCGAGACGCGCACCCGCATCCTCAACCCGAAATGGTACGAGGGCATGCTCGCCCACGGCTACGAGGGCGTCCGCCAGATCGAGACCCACGTCACCAACACGATGGGCTGGTCGGCGACCACGGCGCAGGTCGATCCGTGGGTCTACCGCGAGATCACCACGACCTTCGTCCTCGACCCCGCGATGCGCGAGCGCATGGCCGCGCTCAACCCGACCGCCTCGGCCAAGGTCGCCAACCGCCTGATCGAGGCGCACCAGCGCGGCTTCTGGCAACCCGACGCCGCAATGCTCGACGCGCTGGCCCAGGCCGGCGACGAGCTCGAAGACCGCCTCGAAGGCATCCTGCCGGGGGTTTCAGCCATGAGAGGCGTCGCCGCATGAACATCGCCATCCGCAATCCCGTCGTCGCGCGGCGCGAGCCCGAGGGCAGCGTCCAGGTCTCCCTCGACGTCGCCATCGGCACGACGGCCAAGGTCTTCGCCGTCTACGGCAAGGGCGGCATCGGCAAGTCGACGACTTCGTCGAACCTGTCGGTGGCCTTCTCCAAGCTCGGCAAGCGCGTGCTTCAGATCGGCTGCGACCCCAAGCACGACTCGACCTTCACGCTCACCAAGCGCCTCGCGCCCACCGTGATCGATGCCCTTGAAGCCGTGCAGTTCCACTCCGAGGAACTGCGCGTCGAGGACTTCGTGGCGGAAGGCTACAACGGCGTGATGTGCGTGGAAGCCGGCGGCCCTCCGGCGGGAACGGGCTGCGGCGGCTACGTCGTCGGGCAGACGGTGAAGCTTCTCAAGGAGCATCACCTGCTGGAGGACACCGACGTGGTGATCTTCGACGTTCTCGGCGACGTGGTCTGCGGCGGCTTCGCCTCGCCGCTCCAGCACGCCGAGCAGGCGTTGGTCGTCACCGCCAACGACTTCGACTCGATCTTCGCGATGAACCGGATCGTGGCCGCGATCCACGCCAAGGCGAAGAACTATCCGGTGCGGTTAGGGGGCGTCATCGCCAACCGCTCGGCCAACACCGACGAGATCGACCGCTTCAACGCCGCCGTCGGCCTGGAGCGGATCGCGCACTTCCCCGACCTCGACGTGGTCCGGCGCTCGCGCCTGAAGAAGCGGACCCTGTTCGAGATGGACCCGACGCCGGAACTCGAAGCGGTGACGACCGAGTACATGCGGCTAGCCGCCTACCTCTACGGCGGCGGCAAGCCGCTCTCCGCGATCCCGATGAAGGACCGCGACCTCTTCGAATTCCTCGGGTTTGACTAGGGCTTTGGCGATGACCAGCACCACCTACGCCGAGCGCCGCGGGCAGCTCACCACCTACTTCGACCGCACCGCGGTCGAGGCGTGGGCGCGGCTCACCTCCGACGCCCCCGTCTCGAAGATCCGCGCGACGGTGCGCGCCGGGCGCGACGCCATGCGGGGCACGCTGCTGTCGTGGCTGCCGGACGACCTCACCGGCCTGCGCGTGCTCGACGCCGGCTGCGGCACCGGGGCGTTCAGCCTCGAGGCGGCGCGGCGCGGCGCCGAGGTGGTGGCGACCGACGTCTCGGCGACGCTGGTCGGCCTCGCCCGCGAGCGCACCGGCGCCGCCGCGGGCGGGCGGATCGACTTCCGCGTCGGCGACATGCTCGATCCCGCGCTCGGGACGTTCGACCACGTCGTCGCGATGGATTCGCTGATCCACTACGAGGCCGCCGACATCGCCCGCGCGCTCGCCCGGCTCGGCGAGCGCACCCGCGGCTCGGTGGTGTTCACGGTGGCCCCGCGCACCGCCCTGCTGACGGTGATGCACGCCGCCGGCACGCTGTTTCCCAAGCGCGACCGGGCGCCGGCGATCGTGCCGATCACGCAGGGTACCCTGCGGACGCGGATCGCGCGGGAGCCGGCGCTGGCGGAATTTTCAGTGACGCGGACGCAGCGGATCAACAGCGGCTTCTACCTCTCGAACGCGATCGAGCTGTCGCGGGTCCCCTCTCCCGTGCGGGAGAGGGACAGGGTGAGGGATGAGAACGTGCCGGAGAGGTCACGCCCCTCACCCCAACCCTCTCCCCCTGGGAGAGGGAGCCAGGTCGCGCCAACGTCCCTCGCAGAGGGGGGAGGGCTCGCCCCATGAAGTTCGGCCCCCGCCTGATCCAGTCGCTGGCGACCCTCGGCCCGTCGATCCTCCCCTTCGCGGACGCCGCGACGGCGGAACTGCCGCTCGGGCGCCTGATGCGGCTGGCGCTGTTCCAGGTCACCGTCGGCATGGCCGCGGTGCTGCTGATCGGCACGCTCAACCGGGTGATGATCGTCGAGCTGGAGGTGCCGGCCTGGATCGTCGCGCTGATGCTCTCCCTGCCGCTGGTCTTCGCGCCGCTGCGGGCGCTGGTCGGCTTCCGCTCGGACACGCACCGCTCGGTGCTGGGCTGGCGGCGCGTCCCCTACATCTGGTTCGGCACGCTGCTCCAGTTCGGCGGGCTCGCGATCATGCCGTTCGCCCTGCTGCTGCTGTCGGGCGACACCACCGGGCCGCTCTGGGCGGGCCAGGTCGCCGCCGCGCTCGCCTTCGTGCTGGTCGGCGCCGGCCTCCACACCACGCAGACCGTGGGGCTGGCGCTCGCCACCGACCTCGCGCCGGCGCACGCCCGGCCGAAGGTGGTGGCGCTGCTCTGCGTGATGCTGCTTGTCGGCATGATGGTGAGCGCGGTGGCCTTCGGCCTGCTGCTCGCCGACTTCTCGAAGGTCCGGCTGATCCAGGTGATCCAGGGCACCGCGCTCGTCACCATCGTGCTCAATGGCCTCGCCCTGTGGAAGCAGGAGGCGCGCGACCCCCATCGCACGAAGGAGGCCCCGCGTCCGAGCTTCTCGGAATCCTGGGCGTCCTACGCCGGTCAGGCGCGCGCGCGGCGGCGGCTCGTGGCGACCGGCCTCGGCACCGCCGCCTTCTCGATGCAGGACATCCTGCTGGAGCCCTA
>NZ_CAXTBY010000159.1:0-6630 GCF_964242245.1 uncultured Methylobacterium sp.
TGAGGACAGCGACGGATGATGTCACAGGGCCGAGCAAACGGGGAAGCTCCCGCATGTGCCGTCCACGCGCGGTCATCGGCGCGTGATCACGCCCTCCCCACCGCGGCGAGCGCGAAGGCGTAGATCAGGGCGACCTCCTCCAGCCGGTCGAAGCGGCCGGCCGCTCCCCCGTGGCCGGCCTCCATGTTGGTGCGCAGCAGCACGGGGCCGCCGCCGGTCATGGTTGCGCGCAGCCGCGCCACCCACTTGGCCGGCTCCCAGTAGGTCACCCGCGGGTCGGTCAGGCCGGCCAGCGCCAGGATCGCGGGATAGGCCTTGGCCGCGACGTTGTCGTAGGGGGAGTACGACAGGATGGTCTCGAAGGCCGCCTCGCTCTCGGCCGGGTTGCCCCATTCGGGCCATTCCGGCGGGGTCAGCGGCAGGTCGGCGTCGAGCATGGTGTTGAGCACGTCCACGAAGGGCACGTCGGCGACGATGCCGGCGAAGAGTTCCGGCGCGAGGTTGGCCACCGCCCCCATCAGCATCCCGCCGGCGCTGCCGCCGTGGGCGACGATCCGCTTCTCCGCCGTGTAGTTCGCCGCGATCAGCGCGTGCGCGCAGGCGACGAAGTCGGAGAAGGTGTTGGGCTTCTTCTCGCGCTTGCCGTCGAGGTACCAGCGCCAGCCCTTCTCGGTGCCGCCGCGGATGTGGGCGATGGCGTAGACGAAGCCGCGATCGACGAGCGACAGCAGGTTGGTGCGGAAGCCCGCCGGCATCAGCGTGCCGTAGGCGCCGTAGCCGTAGAGCAGCAGCGGCGCCGAGCCGTCGAGCACGAGGTCGCGCCGGTGCAGCAGCGAGATCGGCACCTGCGCGCCGTCCGGCGCGGTCGCGAACAGGCGCCGGGTCACGTAGGCCTCCGGAGCGTGGCCGCTCGGCACGCTCTGGCGCTTGCGCAAGGTGCGGGCGCGGGTGTCGCACGCGTAGTCCCAGGTCTCGGCCGGCGTCGTCATCGACGCGTAGGCGAAGCGGATCGTGCCCGTCTCGAACTCGTGGCCGGGCTGGAGGCCGAGCGAATACGCCTCCTCGGCGAAGGCCACCGGATGCTCCGCCTCCGTCGCGAGGTCGCGCACGATGATGCGCGGCCGGGCGTTCTCGATCTCCAGCCGGATCAGGTGGCCGGACAGCAGGTGCAGGTGGCGGATCATCGTGCCCGCGCGGTGGGGGACGACATCGCGCCAGCCCTCAAAGCCGGGCGCGGCGACCGGCGCGGTGACGATCTTGAAGTCCTCGGCGCCGTCGGCGTTCGTGAGGATGAAGAGCGCGTCGCCGCGATGCTCGACCGAGTAGATCAGCAGCGGTTCGCGGGCCTGCACCACGCGCAAGGGGGCGCCCTCGCCCGCGTGTCGGTCGAGGAGGTGGACCTCGGAGGTCTCGTGGTCGCTCGCGGTGACCGTGAGGTAGGCACCCGACTGCGTCTGCCCGATATGCACGAAGAAGCCGGAATCGCGCTCGGCGTAGACCGTGACGTCGTCCGACTGCGCCGCGCCGAGGCGGTGGCGCATGACGCGCACGGGCCGGTGGTTGGCATCGACCGCGACGTACCAGAACCCCGAGCCGTCGGCCGACCAGACCGCCTCGCCCGACGTCGCCTCGACGCGATCCTCCAGGTCGAGGCCGGTGGCGAGGTCGCGCACCCGGATCGCGTGGAGTTCCGAGCCCTTGGTGTCGGCGCCCCAGGCGAGCCGCGCGTGGTCGTCGGAATGGACGGCCGCCGCGATCTCGAAGAACGGCAGGCCCTCGCCCTCGCGGTCGCCGTCGATCAGGATCTCCTCCGAGCCCGCATCGTCGCCCGCGGTCGTGGGCCGGCGGCAGACGAGGGGGTGCTGTCCGCTCTCCCGGTGGCGGGTGTAGTAGGCGAACGCCCCGTCGGGAACCGGCACGCCGCTCTCGTCCTCGCGGATGCGCCCGCGCATCTCCGCGACGAGGGACTTCCGCAGGCCGGCCATGCCGTCGAGGGCCGCCGCCGCGTGGGCGTTCTCGGCCTCCAGGTAGGCGGCGATGTCGGCGGGCAGCGCCGCGGGGTCCTTCAGGACCGCCTGCCAGTTCTCGGCCTTCAGCCAAGCATACTCGTCCGAGATCGTCCGGCCGTGGACCTCGAACCGGTGCGGACGCCTCGCAGCGACCGGCGCATCGGACAGGGACGGGAAGGGACGCGGATCGGATGCCATCGCAGAAAATCCTGTGCAGGGAGCCACCCGGCATGTGCGGCGCGGACCCTTCCAGGGCAAGCCGGCGCGGTAGCCTGAGCGCCCTCCGGCATCGCCGGACCGCTCGCCGCGAAGCGGTACGATCAGAGGCCGGTCAGTCGAGGGTGATCAAACCGCCCCGTGGGAGGCTGGGCACGTCATGAGATCTCGATAAGTTGAAATATTATGCACCCTGGCCGATGTTGCATATCCGCTCAGCCTCGCACGGTCTTGCGACGGGTTTCCAAACATCATACAGCAATGTCGCGGCGAGAGGGATCGCCGCACTTCGTAGAGCACTTGCGAGCAGGCGCGTCGTTGCTGCGACTTCATCGCACGACACCTGGGGCCGCCGGTACGATCGGACCGCGCGAGCCCGCAACTACGGCCTGCTTCGCGTCCAGGAGATTCTGCCAACCATGAATGAAACAGACACCGCGGTCGATTACGTGGAACTCGCCGCCGATATCGTCTCGGCGTACGTCAGCAACAATCCCGTCCCTCCGGGAGAGCTTGCGCAGCTCATCACCCGGATTCACACCGCCCTCGTCCAGGTCGCCGGACACCGCGTCGAGGCGGAGGTTCCGATGGGGCCGCTGCAGCCTGCCGTGCCGATCAAGAAATCGGTGACCGCCGACCACATCATCTGCCTGGAGGACGGCCGGACCTTCAAATCGCTCAAGCGCCACTTGCGCGCGAAGTATGACCTCAGCCCGGAGCAGTACCGCGCCAAGTGGGGCCTGCCGCCCGAGTACCCGATGGTGGCGCCGAACTACGCCAAGGCCCGCTCCGATCTCGCCAAGGCGATCGGCCTCGGCCAGACCCGCAACGGAAACTACGACGAAGCGGCCTGATCGCGCCCGCGCGCGGCAGGACGCGTGCAGTCCAGGCCGTGCGCGAATCCCGGAACGAATAAGCACCTGCGACATTATGCTTGAATGAGCGAGACCGACGCGGCCGCCGACGGCCTCACCAAGGCCAACGAGGCCCTATCGGCGTGGGCGGCGCGCTCGGCTGCGGGCAGTGCCGCCCTAATCGAGCGCCTGGAGGCCCTGGGCTACGAAGTCGGCGGGAAATCCGAGGACGAGATCGCCGAGGTGCTCAAGCACCCCCCGACCCGCCCCGGGGCTGCGTGACGCTCCACAGGGCCGAGGCCGTCAAGCCTTGAATTAGGATAAATTTCCAGGCTCTCATGTTCCGCATCGCATTCGATGTCACATTGCGATTGGAACATATAGTGAACAAAACTACGAGGACCGAGGCTCGGCGCCAGCGTTCGGGGGACACGGCACGCATCGAGCCCCCGCTCGGCCGCGCCGCCGAGCGCCTGCTCGCGGCCTTGTCGCCGGCCGGAGCCTACGCGTTCGTCGATCCCGCGGAGACCGAGACGCTGATCCTGCGCGGCGGCGGCAGCGGCGTCTCGATCGGCGGCGGCCGTTTTCCGGCCTCGGTGGGGGAGCGCCTCGTCGCGGCCGATCTCGCGGTTCGGGACCCGGGCCCGCGCGGCCGCCTCAGCCTCGCTCCGGCGGGCCGGGCTTGGCTGCGGCGGGCACACGCGCCGGCGGACGAGACGTTCCGCGGGCAGCACCTCGAACTCGTCACCGACGGCGAGGCGGGCGAGCGGCGCCTGCGCGATGCCTGCGAGAGTCCGATCGCCTGGATGGTTCGGCGACGTGGCCGCGACGGTGCGCCGCTCCTCGACGCTGCCTCCTACGAGGCGGGCGAGCGCCTGCGCCGCGACCTCACCACGGCGATGCTGCTGCCGAGGATGGGGACCGACTGGAGCGCCCCGCGGGTCGACGGCTCCGGCCCTCGCGATCCGTCCTCCGCCTCGGACGCGATCCTGGCCGCGCGCCAGCGGGTTCGTGCGGCGCTGGACGCGGTCGGCAACGACCTGTCCGGCCTCCTCATCGACCTGTGCGGGTTCGTGAAGGGCCTGGAGCGCATCGAGGCCGAGCGGCGCTGGCCCGCGCGCTCGGCCAAGGTCGTCGCCCGCATCGCGCTCGGACGGCTCGCGGAGCATTACGGCCTGCAGCGTGAGGCCTCCGGCCCGGACCACGCGCGGATGCGCCTCTGGCGCGACCGTGGTTGACGGATGAAGGCCGGAGGATCAGGCGGCGAGCCGGACCGCGTCGCGATGGATGCGGTCCGCCATGGCCCGGACGCCGTTGGAGCGCTGCGGCGTGAGGTGCTCGCCCAAGCCCAGCTTGGTGTAGAGGGCGAAGGCGTCGGTATCGGCGGCCTCCTGCGGGGTCTTGCCGTTAAACAGCGCGATCATCAGCGCGACGAGGCCGCGCACGATGTGCGCGTCGCTGTCGCCGCGCAGGTGCAGGCGCGGCTCCGCGCCGGACGCGTCGACGCCGAGGTCGATCCAGACTTGGCTGGCGCAGCCGAGCACCTTGTTGGCCTCGCTGTGAAGCGCTTCGTCCGCCGGCGGAAGGGTCCGGCCGAGTTCGATCAGGTAGCGGTAGCGTTCTTCCCAATCGTCGATGAATTCGAAGTTCTCGACGATGGTCGCGATCGGTGGCAGCATGCGGGAGCGGGTTCTTCGTCAGTGGGCGCGGACACCCATATAGGTCGCCGACCCCGACCCTGCGACTCGCGGCGACGCGTCACGCCTGTGCGCTGACGCGAGCCTCCGGCAACTGGAGCCGCAGCGGATCGCGCTTGGTTGCGGTGCCCGTCACCGCGATCTCCGCCTGCGCGGCGTAGGCCGCGATCAGACGGGGCCCGAGCTTGGGGATGTTGGCCCTGCCCGCCTCCGCCGCCTCGCCGTTCCCCGATACGATCGTCAGGGACACCGGCGCGCCGGCCGGCGCATCGATGTCGATCGCGATGGTGCAGGAGACGCTCTCGGCGGTGGCGTCGAGGCACTCGGCCACGATCTCGGCGACGATCATGCCGAGTGCGTTGGCGGTGCGCGGCTCCACGAGACTCGTGCCGACGCCGCCGACGTGGACGCCGATGCGGCCGGCCCTGCGCAACTGACCCAGGCCGGAGGCGAGGCGGTGCAGGTAGTCGCGCAGGTCGATCGACGCGATGTGCGGCGCCTCGTGCAGGTGCTGCTGCACCAGCGCGATCGCCCGGACGCGCTGGCCCAGCGCCTCGAAGCTGCCGCGGCACGGCTCGGGCGCGGCGCGCCCGTAGAGCCCGATCAGGCTGACCATCACCTGGAGGTTGTTGCGGACCCGGTGATAGACCTCGGCCAGCAGGGTCTCCTTCTCCGCGAGCGCGTGCTCGATGTTCTCCTCGGCGTGCTTGCGGTCGGTGATGTCGAAGCAGGACCCGAGATAGCCGTGGAAATCTTCGCCCTCGGTCAAGGGTCGGGCGGTGTCGAGGAGCCAGCGGTAGGCGCCGTCGTGGCGGCGCAGGCGAAACTCCACCGTGAAGGGCTCGCGGATCAGGAAGGCGTCGGAGACGATGCGCGCGTGCCGGTCGAAATCGTCCGGGTGCAGACCCGTGCGCCACCCGACGTCGAGTTCCACATCGAGGGGGCGGCCGGTGAACTGAAGCCAGCAGGCGTTGTGGTGGACGGCACGACCCTGAGCGTCGGAGCGCCACATCATCAGGGGCACGTCGTTGGCGAAGCGGCGGAAGTCGTCCGTGATCGCCGGCGTGGATGCCACCGTCGTGCCGTACCCGACCGTCCCGGTCGTTGGTGACTCCGCGACCATGCTACTCCCGATCCGCTTCCGGCCCCTGGCTGACGTGCGCAATGCTGGCGCCGGTCAACGTGTCGGACCCAGGCCCGTTCCGGTCTTCCGGGAACGGGAAGCGACGCCGAGCATAGGCAGGCCGCTTCGGCCTGCGGACCCCTCAGCCCGGGGTCGTCTCACCCGCTGGAGACGCCCCCGGGACGGCGGTGTTAGTGCGGGTCCGGCGGCCCTTCGCCCTTGCCGACGAAGGGGATGCCTTCGATCGGGCACTCTTCCGTCCCTACGCTCTGGCGGGTGAGCGCACGCACGGCGTCGCGGGTGCCGTCGGGGTCCTCGATCCAGCGGCGATAGAAGTCGTAGGGACACTCCGACATCCCGTGCCGGTTCTCCTTGGAGTTGATCATGCCGGTATAGCCGCGGTGCAGCAGCTTGAAGAGGTGGTTCTCCGACTGCCCGTGGGCGCGAAAATCGCGGATCAGGAACTTCGAGAGCGCCGCGTACTGGATGCCCATCTCCTCCTCGCCGCACTCGCCGAGCGTGCGCCCGTCGAACCCGATGATCGCCGAGTGGCCGAAATAGGTGTAGACGCCATCAAAGCCCGCCGCGTTCGAGACGGCAACGTAGGTGTTGTTGGCGAACGCCATCGCCTTCGAGATGAGGATCTGCTGTTCTTTCGCCGGGTACATGTAGCCCTGGCAGCGGATGATGAGTTCGGCCCCGCGCATGGCGCAGTCGCGCCAGATCTCGGG
>NZ_CAXTBY010000160.1:0-6604 GCF_964242245.1 uncultured Methylobacterium sp.
TGGCGCGCCCTACGGGAATCGAACCCGTGTTTTCGCCGTGAAAGGGCGACGTCCTGGACCGCTAGACGAAGGGCGCGTCTTGGGGCCGGGGTTCTATAGTCGGCCGGCGCGCGCAGGGCAACGGGCGGCCTGGGCCTTGACGTTCGGGCACGGGGCCGGTTTGTCGCGGGCGGCGCGGCCGCGTTCCGGCGTCGCGAGGATGTGCGAACCCATGGCGATCCGACGCGACGACCCCGGTGGGGTTCGAGGCCGGCCGGGCGGCGCGTGGACGGGCAAGTCCGTCGATGGCAAGTCCGTCGATGGCAAGTCCGCCCACGGCAAGGCGACCCACAGGCCCGCCGACCGGCACCGCCCCCGGTCCGCCGGGCCGCTGCCCGCGACGGAGGGCGCAGCGGTGCTCTACGGCTTCCATCCGGTGGTGCAGGCCTTGGCCAACGCGGAGCGGCGCCTGCACCGGCTGCTCGCCACCGAGAACGGAGCCGCCCGGCTCGTCGAGGCGCTCGGCACCCTGCGGATCGCGCCGGAGCTGGTGCGGCCGGCCGACATCAACCGGCGGCTCGGGCCGGATGCCGTGCACCAGGGCCTCTACCTGGAGGCCGACCCCCTCCCCTCGCCCGGCCTCGACGCGCTGCCCGCCGACGCCCTGCTGCTGGCGCTCGACCAGATCACCGATCCGCACAACGTGGGCGCGATCGTGCGCACGGCTGCGGCCTTCGGCGTCACCGGCATCGTCACCACGGCGCGCCACGCGCCGGGCGCCACCGGCGTGCTCGCGAAGTCGGCCTCCGGCGGACTGGAGCACGTGCCCTTCCTCGTGGTGCGCAACCTCGCCGAGGCGCTGATCGAACTCGGCGCGCAGGGCTTCACCCGGATCGGCCTCGATTCCGAGGCCGAGACCAGCCTCGATGCGCTCATCCCGCGGCGCCCGGCGGTGATCGTCCTCGGCGCCGAGGGCAAGGGCCTGCGCGAGCGGACGCGGACCTGCTGCGACGTGCTGGCCCGGATTCCGTTCACCGGCGCGATCCGCAGCCTCAACGTCTCGAACGCTGCCGCGATCACCCTCTACGCGCTGGGCCGCCGCTGATTTGGGACGCTCGCGGAGAGGGTGTCCCACAGGTGGCGCTCGATCCGACCTCGGCACGAGACACACCCGCCCCGCCAAGTCGCAAAATTATATGCCGTGGCCGGCGACTTCGCGGGCGACCGCGCGGCGGCCGATGTCGCGGCGGCAGAAGCCCTCCGGCCAGTCGATGCGCGCGACCGCAGCGTAGGCGCGGGCCTGGGCCTCCAGCACGCTGTCGCCGAGCGCGGTGACCGCCAGCACCCGCCCGCCGTCGGCCAGCAGGTTCCCGCCCTCCGCCCGGGTTCCGGCCTGGAACACCAGGGCGCCGTCGCGCTCGGCGTCCTCGATCCCGCGGATGGTCGAGCCGCGCACCACGGCGCCCGGATAGCCGGCCGCCGCCATCACCACGGTGAGCGCGGCGCGGTGGGTGTCGAACTCCAGGGCGACGCCGGTGAGGTCGCCCTCGCAGGCCGAGAGCAGGGCGGGCACGAGGTCGGAGGCCAGCCGCGGCAACAGCACCTGCGCCTCGGGATCGCCGAAGCGGGTGTTGTACTCGATGAGCTTGGGGCCGTCCGCCGTCAGCATCAGCCCGGCGTAGAGGATGCCGGTGAACGGCGTGCCGCGCGCGCGCATGCCGTCGAGCGTCGGCTGGATGATCGTCTCCATCACCGCCCGCTCGATCGCGGGCGTCACGAGGCCGGCCGGCGAGTAGGCGCCCATGCCGCCGGTGTTGGGGCCGCGGTCGCCGTCGAAGACGCGCTTGTGGTCCTGCGCGGTGCCGGCGAGGATCGCCCGGGTGCCGTCGCAGAGGGCGAACAGGCTCGCCTCCTCGCCGAACAGGCATTCCTCCACCACCACCACGGTGCCCGCCTCGGCGAACAGCGCCCGGAGCGCGCCTTCCGCCTGCTCCACGGTCTCGGCGACGGTGACGCCCTTGCCGGCCGCCAACCCGTCGGCCTTGACCACGATCGGCGCGCCCGCGGCCCGCACGTGGGCGAGCGCCGGCTCCAGCGCCGTGAAGCGGGCAAACGCTGCGGTGGGGATGCCGTGCTCGGCGCAGAGGTCCTTGGTGAAGCCCTTCGAGCCCTCCAATCGGGCCGCGGCCCGCGTCGGCCCGAAGGCGCGGATGCCGGCGGCCGCGAGGGCGTCGACGAGGCCGGCCACCAGCGGCGCCTCCGGCCCGACCACGACGAGGCCGATGCGCGCGGCCTCGCAGAAGGCCCGCACCGCCGCGTGGTCGCCGACCGCCAGCTCCGGGAGGTTCCGCCCGTGCCGCGCGGTGCCGGGATTGCCCGGCGCCGTGAACAGGCGGGCGCAGAGCGGGCTCTTGGCGATGGCGTAGGCCAGCGCGTGCTCGCGGCCGCCGCTGCCGATGAGGAGGATGTTCATGGGAGGAGGCTCATGGCCCCCCGGTGTTCCCGAAAACCGGCTGCGGGAAAAGGGTAATTTCGCATGTGCGCAGGCTTCGTGCACCGGCAACGCGCGAGCGGCCGGCGACGTGCGGCGAAGGGCGTGGGGGTTGGCGATGTCGGGTACGACGGTGCGAGGGCCGACGGGTCGCGGCGCTTCGGGATCGAGCGGGGCGCGAGCCTGACCCAGACCCTCGCGATCCTCGGTGCCGGGGCCTGGGGCGTCTACACCTTTTGCCGCCGACGCGGCCGCAGCCCTCCGAGTTCGAACCCGGCGAGGCGGTCTCGCGCGACCTCATCGTCTACGCCGACCGCGCGCGGTTCGACGCCCTGCGCGTGGCGGTGCGCCTCGCCTACGCCAGGAGCGACGACCCGCCGGTGCCCGTGCGCTTCACCGCCGCGGATGACGGCGCGCCCGGGCTGCGCCCGCGGGCCGCCTGGGCCGCCGAGCCCGCGCCCTGCGCCCGCCTTCGGACGACGGACTTCTCCCTGTGGTGAACCCGCAACGGCCGGGCGCATTGCCCGCAGCCGGCCTCGACCGGGGGGCTGCCGGCGGCTAGCCTTCCGGCCATGCTCGTTCCGCCGCCAGCCCTCGCCCCGGCGCCGCCCGCGCCCGTCACCAACCAGATCGAGTGGTCGGTGGGCGACCTCGCCGGCGCGCTCAAGCGCACGCTGGAGGACGCGTTCGGGCACGTGCGCCTGCGCGGCGAGATCTCGGGCTATCGCGGGCCGCACGGCTCGGGCCACGCCTACTTCTCGCTCAAGGACGGCAGCGCCCGCATCGACGCGGTGGTGTGGAAGGGCACGTTCAACCGCCTGCGGCAGAAGCCGAAGGAGGGCCTGGAGGTCGTCGCCACCGGCCGCATCACGACGTTTGCCGGCAAGTCCTCGTACCAGATCGTCGTCGAGAGCCTGGAGCCCGCCGGCATCGGCGCCTGGATGGCGCTGCTGGAGGAGCGCAAGCGCGCGCTCGCCGCCGAGGGGTTGTTCGCCGCCGAGCACAAGCGCGCGATTCCCTTCCTGCCCCGCGTCGTCGGCGTCGTCACCTCGCCGACGGGGGCCGTGATCCGCGACATCCTCCACCGGCTGGCAGACCGATTTCCGCGCCCCGTCCTCGTCTGGCCCGTCCGGGTTCAGGGCGAGGGCGCGGCCGAGGAGATCGCCGCCGCCATCGCCGGCTTCAACGCGCTCGCGCCCGGCGGCCCGATCCCCCGGCCGGACGTGCTGATCGTGGCCCGCGGCGGCGGCTCAATCGAGGATCTGTGGGCCTTCAACGAGGAGGCGGTGGTCCGTGCCGCGTTCGAGAGCGAAATCCCGCTGATCTCCGCGGTCGGCCACGAGACCGACACCACGCTGATCGACTTCGTCTCCGACCGCCGCGCGCCGACGCCGACGGGGGCGGCCGAGATGGCGGTGCCGGTGCGCGCCGACTTGGTCGCGACGCTGGACGACCTCGCCCGCCGCCGCCAAGGCGCCGCGGAGCGCAGGCTCGACCGGCTGGGGGCCGACTTCCGCGCCGCGCTCCGGGCGATGCCCGGCGCCGACGCGTTCCTCGCGGGCAAGCGCCAGCGCCTCGACCTCGCCGAGGCCCGCCTCGCGCCCGCGCTCGCGGAGAACGCCCGCGCCTTCCGCCGGCGCTTCGCCGGTGTCCTCGAACGCCTCGGGCGCCATCCGCCGGACTTGGCGCTCGCCCGCGCCCGGGTGCGGCTCGCGGCCATCGACCACCGCCCGCGCCACGCCCTCGAGAACCAGGCCGCCCGCAAGGGGGACGCGCTCTCCGCCCTGAGCCACCGCCTCGTGATCGCGCGGGCGACCACGCTCCGCCGGGCCGAATCCGAGGGGGCGCGGGCGCGCGAGCGCCTCGGTGGCCTGCGCGAGCGGATGGGGCAGGCTGAGGCCTCGCTGATCGAGCGCCGCCGCGCCCGCCTCGACGCCGCGGGGGGCCTGCTGGGCTCGCTCGGCTACCGCGCCGTGCTCGCCCGCGGCTACGCCCTGGTCCGCGACGGCGCGGGCGCCGCCCTGCGCTCCGGCCGGGGCCTGGGGCCGGGCCTGCCGCTCACCCTGGAATTCGCCGACGGCACCGTCGCCGCCCGCACCGAGGGCGGGTCCGCCGACGCGCCGCCCACCAAGCGCCGCGCGCCGCGCCGGCCCGCCGCCGAGGCCGTCCGCCCGCCGGTCGAGGCCGCGCCGGCCGCGCGGCAGGGCTCGCTGTTCGAGGCGTGAGGTCACCCGTCCTGCGGTCGTGGTCGCGCGGCCGCCCCGGGCGGACGCCGCGCCGGGAGGGGCTTGGCCGGCGCGACCGTCCGCTCGAACCCGGGGGCCGGGCGCCCGCGGTGCCGCACCCGGCCTCGACGCATCTGCCCGGCGACGGCGCTCCGTGCGACGCCTCTTCGGCATCGACGTCGCGGACGGGTGCGAGGCCGTCGTTCTCTCGTGGCGGCGGTTGCCGGAACGTCATCCGCGCATCAGGCGTTCCACCTCGCGAGGGTCGACAGAGCAGGCGATGAAGCACGGCGCACGCAACGACATCCCCGCCACGGTGGTCGCGATCAAGCGCGGCGGCGTCATGGCCCAGGTCGAGGCCGAAATCCAAGGCACCGCCTACCGGATCACCTCCGTCATGACCCTCGACTCCCTGGAGGCGATGGCGCTGGAGGAGGGCGACGCGGTCCACGTCGTCGCCAAGGCGGTCAGCGTCCTGCTGGTCAAGCCGTAGGGTATCGCGGTTGACGGGTGCGCCGCGGTTTGCCACCGCCTGCCGCGGCACGGCACCTGCCTTGCGCAGGCCCGGTAGGAGATCCCATGGCCACCCCGATCGACAGCGACCAGCGGCTCCACCTCGTCTTCGGGGGCGAATTGGAGGACATCGAGGGCGTGCGGTTCCGGGATCTTTCCGGCCTCGACGTCGTCGGCATCTTCCCCGATTACGCCTCGGCGCAGGCCGCGTGGCGGGCCAAGGCCCAGGCCACCGTCGACAGCGCGCAGACGCGCTACTTCGTGGTCCACCTGCACCGGCTGCTGGAGCCGTGAGCGGGGCCCGTCCGGTGTGAAGGCATTGTGACGCCCCAGCCCCGCTGGTAAGAACCCGGCCGATCACCGTTCGGCCGGGCCGGCCGATCGGAGCGGCGCTCCACGATGCCGGGACGCATCGCGGCCCGAGACCCCCGCTGTGAGTCCGCAGGCATGAAGTCCTCGATCAAGATCGTCGCCGGCAATGCCAGCCGGCCCTTGGCCGAGGCGATCGCCGGGTACCTCGAACTGCCGCTGGCCAAGTGCATGGTCCGGCGGTTTGCCGACATGGAGATCTTCGTCGAGCTGCAGGAGAACGTGCGCGGCGAGGACGTGTTCATCGTCCAGTCGACCTCGTATCCTGCCAACGACCACCTGATGGAACTGCTGATCATGATCGACGCCGCGCGGCGCTCCTCGGCGCGGCGCATCACGGCGGTGATCCCGTACTTCGGCTACGCCCGGCAGGACCGGCGCACGTCCGGCCGCACCCCGATCTCGGCCAAGCTCGTGTGCAACCTCATCACCGAGGCCGGCGCCGACCGGGTGCTGACGCTCGATCTCCACGCCGGCCAGATCCAGGGCTTCTTCGACATCCCCACCGACAACCTGTTCGCCGCCCCCGTGATGGTGCGCGACATCAAGGAGCGGCTGAACACCACCGACCGGATGGTGGTCTCCCCCGACGTCGGCGGCGTGGTGCGCGCGCGCGCCATCGCCAAGCGCATCGACGCCTCGCTCGCCATCGTCGACAAGCGCCGCGAGCGGGCGGGCGAGTCCGAGGTGATGAACATCATCGGCGACGTGGAGGGCCGCTCCTGCATCCTCGTCGACGACATCGTCGATTCCGGCGGCACCCTCGTCAACGCGGCGGAAGCCCTGCTGAACGCCGGCGCCAAGGAGGTCTCGGCCTACATCACCCACGGGGTGCTCTCCGGCGGCGCGGTCTCGCGGATCAGTGCCTCGCGGATGAAGGAACTGGTGATCACCGACTCGATCCAGCCGACGCAGGCGGTCAAGCTCGCCCGCAACATCCGCGTGGCCACGATCGCGCCGCTCCTCGGCGAGGCGATCGGCCGGACGGCGACGGAGGCCAGCGTGTCGAGCCTGTTCGACTGACCAC
>NZ_CAXTBY010000161.1:0-6424 GCF_964242245.1 uncultured Methylobacterium sp.
CGCTCCCCTCACCCGACCCTCGCTGACGCGAGGGCCACCCTCCCCCGCTAAAGGGGGAGGGAAGTGTGCGGGACCGACCTTATCAATCGGAAAACCGTTTGAGCGGTTGGTCAGGGGTGCGCCGCCCTGCCTATCCGCGCCCGCCCCGCGCGGCGATGCCGAGCAGCGCGGCGGAGGCGTGGGCGTGGGCGAGCGCCGGATCGGACCGGCGGCAGGCCAGGATCGCCTCCTGAAGGAGCGCGATCGCCTGCCGCAGGGCGTCCGGCCGCCAGCGGGCGAGCTGCGCCTCGATGCTCGCCTTGCGGCGGAAGTGCAGGCCGCGCCACGACGCGGCCATCAGGCTCGGGCTCTTGTCGGCGCCCTCGATCCGCACGCCGAGCAGGGTCAGCGCGTGGCGCAGGGCGGAACCCAGCATCACCGACGGGTCGAGGCCCTCGTGGCGGAAGCGGCGCAGGTCGCGCTCCACCGCGCCGCCCTGCCCCGCGAAGGCGGCGTCGATCAGGGTGTTGATCTGGCTCCCGGCGACATCGCTCACCACCGCCTCGACGTCGTCGAGGCCGACGCTGCCTCGGCCGTGGGCGTAGAGGGCGAGCTTCTCGATCTCCGACAGGCTGGCGCGGCGGTCGCCCCCTAAGCTCTGGCTCAAGACCTCGCGGGCCTCGCGGTCGATGCGCAGGCCGTGCGCCCCGAGGGTGCGGTCGATCAGGTCGGCGAGCGCGCGGGCGTCGTCGGCGTAGCAGGGGATCGCGAGCGCCTTCGCCGACCGCTCGCACAGGGTGCGCAGGGGCGCGGATTTGCCGAGGTCGCCCGCCTCGACCACGATGCGGGTGTCGCGGATCTCTCCCCGCAGCACGGCCTCGACCGCGGGCGCGTAGTTGCGGCTGCCGGGGCGCACCCAGATCGTGCGCCGGCCGCCGAACAGGCCGACGGTGCCGGCCTCGTCCGACAGCCGCCCGGGATCGGCGGCCAGCGCGTCGCCGTCGATCCGCACGAGGGCGAAGGGGTCGCCGGGAGCGGAGACGAAGCCCTCGGCGAGGTGCTTGGCGCGCTCGGCGACGAGGCCGGTGTCGGGCCCGTAGACCAGGATCACGGGGATGCGCGGGTCCGGCCCGCGCCGGATCAGGCCGTCGATGTCGCCGGCCTTGACCGCGGTCAAGAGGCGTCCGTCACGGTTTGGCCGCCAGCACCGAGGCGAGGCGGGTCTTGATCTGGTCGGCGAGCACCGAGGCGAGGCGGATCTCGGCGTCGCGCGCGGCGCGCAAGCTCGCGAAGCGCTGCACCGAGCGGTCGTAGGTGGCGGTGGAGGTCGCCACGCCCTCGGTGACGATCTTGGTGCCGTCGAGGTTCTCCAGGCTGTACTTGACCGAGGCGACGATGGTGCCGGCCTCGGCACGCCCCGTCTGCGTGGAGACGATGGGCGTCTGCACCGCCTCGCTGCCCTGCATCTTGAGGCGGTAGCGCTTCGGCGCGGGCTGGCCGGAGCCGTCCAGCGCGAAGATCAGCTCGCTGCGCAGGTAGTGCCCGATGCGCTCCTGGTCGCGCGCCATGGCGATATCGTCGACCTGGATGCCGGCGAGCAGCGCGCTCATCGACGCGCCCGACGCGGTCGGCCCGTAGAGCGGGTGGAAGCAGGCCGAGAGGTTCAGCGCCAGGGCCGCGACGCAGGCGAGGCGGCCCGCCCGCGCGCCGCGTTCCCCGATCCGTCCTGCCGTCCGCGTCATCCGCCCGCCGTTCCGAGTCACCCGTTGCTCCTTAGCGCGCGTGCCGGGCCGCGCGCCACGATCCTGCGCATCAACCGTTACGATTCCTCTGCGGCGGGAGCGTGGCCGGACCTTGCCCCCGTGCCCTACCCCGCACGCGGGGAGGAGGGGACTCGCGCGTCGTCCGATCGCGCCGCGAGATACGCGAATCCGGTAGCTTTAGCGGGGGAGGGTTGCCCTCGGCTCACGCGAGGGTCGGGAGAGGGGCGCGCCGTCCGGCACCGTCGCTCCTCTCACCCGACTTAGCTCGCGGGCCACCCTTTCCCGCTCAAGGGGAGAGGGACGCGCGAACGCGACGCCCCCGAACCCATCAACCGGACACCGTGTCAGAACTCCAGCGCGACGCTCGCCAAGCCCTCGGCCTCGCGGCGGCACAGGGCCGGATCGGGCGCCCCGCCCTCTCCGGCGAGCGCGCGGCCGAGCTCGGTCCGCGCCCGGTCCATATCCGCCCGGAAGGCGGCGTCGCCCATGAGCGCGGCGAAGACCGCGGCGCCGTTGGTGCGGCCGGCCGTCACGTCGCTCAGCCAGTGCACGCCGCAGATCACCCGGCTCTCGCCGTAGGCCCGGCCGCGGACGAGGATGGCGGTGGCCTTCGACGGCACCAGCGCGGCCACGATCAGGGCGTAGGCCCACCCCTGCGTCGCGTGGCCCGACGGATAGCTGAAGCTGTCGGCGAGCGCCTGCGTCCGCTGCACGCAGATCGGCGCCGCGTTGCCGACGAAGGGGCGCGGGCGCCGGTAATGCACCTTCGGTCCCCGCGTGGCCTCGGCGATGTCGAGGCGGGCCCGTTCGAGCAGGCCGATCACCGCCGGCACCCGGGCCTCGTCGAGGCGGGTGCCGAGCACGCAGGCGAAGGTGTCGAGGATCGCCGCCGCGCCCTCGGCGACATCCGTCTCGGCGATCGCCCAGCGCGGGCTGCCCTTGAGCGCGCGGGTCGCTGCGAAGGTGGCGCGGTCGGCCGCCTCCAGGGTCGAGCGGGGCGCCGGCGGCGGCGGCAGGATCTGCGTGGTGTCCGGGGCCGCCGCGCCGAGGTAGGACCCGCGCGCCGGGCTGTCGGGGCGGACCGGATCGGCCCCGACCGAGGGGGCCGAGGTCTCGGGCGCGGGGTCGGGGAACGGCGCCGGAGCGGGGTCTGCCGACGCGGGACGGCCGGGGAGCGCGAGCAGGCCCAGGATGAGCAGGGCCAGGAGGCGGGCGGGCAGGAAGCGAGGCATCGGGTCAAGGGTCCGTCGCGGGCCTTCGCCGGACATACCGCCCCGCGGCCGGCCGGGCTACGACGATCTCGCGCCGGCACCTCCGGCGCAACCCGGCCGGAGACCGCCCGCCAAGCGTAAGACACGACCGAGAAGCCATGTCCCTTGCTCGCCGCGCCGCCATGCGGCAGAGGAGGGCGCATCAGCCCCTTGAGCATGAGAGGTGTTCCCGATGGGGGACCCGAAGGCCGCCCGCGCGGGCGGCGCGGTGCCGTTCTGGCAGGAAAAGTCCCTTGACGCGCTGTCGCCGTCCGAGTGGGAGAGCCTGTGCGACGGCTGCGGCCGCTGCTGCCTGCTCAAGCTCGAGGACGAGGACACCGGCGAGGTCCACCACACCGATGTCGGCTGCACGCTGCTCGACGGGCACGGCTGCCGCTGCCGCGACTACCCCCGGCGCCAAGCCCGGGTGCCGGACTGCGTCCGCCTGACGCCCGAGGCGGTGCGCACGATCCCGTGGCTGCCGCCGACCTGCGCCTACCGGCTCGTGCGCGACGGCGAGCCGCTGTTCCCCTGGCATCCCCTGATCTCGGGGCGGCGCGCCAGCGTCCACGAGGCCGGCATCTCGATCCGCGGGCGGATGTCGGGCAACGAGGAGGAGTTCACCGACGACGAATTGACCGACCGCATCGTCGCGTGGCCGGCGCTGCTGCCGGAGGAGGCGGCCTGAACTCCGCTTAGCCGCGCGCCCGCGCGCAGGAACCGACCGGCCCGCGCCCTGTTGCCCCGGAGACGACGCCGGATGCCGTCTCAGCGCAATCCGGGGTCAAGCTCAAGCATACGGAGGCACCCCATGGGTCTTTTCACCAGCCCGATCAAGACGTTGGACGACCTGTTCACGCACATGCTGCAGGACATCTACTATGCCGAGCAGCAGATCGCCAAGGCGCTGCCGAAGATGATCGACAAGGCCGGCAACCCCGTCCTCAAGCAGGCCTTCGAGAAGCACCTGCACGAGACCGAGGCGCAGGTGACCCGCCTGGAGCAGGTGTTCAAGCTGCTGGACAAGCCGGTCAAGGGCGTCACCTGCGCGGCGATCGACGGCATCATCTCCGAGACCAAGGAGATCATGAGCGACGTCGGCGACCAGGAGGTCCTCGACGCGGCCCTGATCGCCGGGGCGCAGGCGGTGGAGCACTACGAGATCACCCGCTACGGCACGCTGACCGCCTTCGCCAAGCAGCTCGGCCACATCGGCGCGGCGGGCCTCCTCGAGCAGACCCTGATCGAGGAGCGCGCCACCGACACGGCGCTGACGAAGCTCGCCGGCCAGGAGGTGAACCGGAAGGCCGCGGCCTAACGCGGCCGGCCGCCGAGCAGCCGTCCGCCGGCGAGGCCGTTCAGCCCGATCACCCCAAGCACCGTCACGGCGTGGATCGCGAGGTCCGTCGCCGTGGCGTCGTGCGGGTGGAAGGGTACGAGGAGGGCGGCCGCGGCCGCCGCCGCCGCGAGGCCGCCGAGCGCCGCCGTGAGGTTCGGGTGCAGCGGGCAGGCCCGGCGCAGCATCGCCACCAGCATCACCGACAGCGGCAGGGACACGGCGACGAGGAAGGCGAAGCACCCCTGCATCGCGTGCCCGTCGGCGATGTTGGTGCCCGGCGCGAGCCAGCCGCGCAGGCACCCGAGCCCGCTCGCGCCGATCCACAGGGCGGCGGGCGCCACCGGCAGCAGCGCCCAGCGCAAGGAGCGGCCGGGCACGCTGGTGAGGAAGGCGGCGAGCGCCGCGCTCGCGGCGGTGAGGGCCGCCCCGATCGTGGCGAGGCAGAGGTCCAGGGTGCCGAGCCGGGTGTGCAGGCCGTCCATGTCGGCCATCGGCATCAGCACCACGGCGAGCCCGAGCACCGCCGCGAGCCAAGCCAGGGTGCGGAGGGCCGGCGCCGGCAGGGGCCGCACCGGCTCCAGCCTGCCGACGAGGTCGTCGACGAGGACATCGTGACGCGCGGCCTCAGACATGACCCGAATCCTTGCCCGCTCCGAGTTTCCCGCGCAACGCCCTGAGCGCCCGGTGCAGGTTGACCTTCAGCGCGCCCTTGCTGCGCCCGGTGAGCGCGGATGCCTCGTCCAGGGAGCGCTCGCCGTAGGCGAGGTGCTCGACCGCCTGCCGCTGGCCCTCGGGCAGCGCCGCCACGGCGCGGGCGAGTTCGGCGTCGCGCTGGCGGGTCTCGATCCCGTGGGCCGGCGCGGGGCCGGAATCCGGATGAGCCTCGTAGGCCAGCGGATCGTGCACCTCCCGCGGCCGGCGCCCGGCCCGGCGCAGGCGGTCGATCGCCCGGCGCCGGGTGATCGCGCGCAGCCACGGCAGGAAGGGGCGCGCGGGGTCGTAGCTCGCCCGCGCCCGGTGGATCGTGAGCAGCGTGTCCTGCACCACGTCGTCGACCGCCTCGCCGCGCGCCCCCTGCGCGCGGGCCATCCCGGCGATCACCGGCAGGCAGGCGTTCAGCAGCGTCCGGTAGGCGGCCGCGTCGCCGCCCTGCGCCGCCGCCATCGCGGCCGCCAGATCCTCTTCGAGCGCCATCGTCGCCCCGCCGCCGCGCCGCGCCCCGGCCGCCCTGTCTAGCGCAGGCCCGCCGCCGCGGGGAAGCCGCAGCGCCCGCACCGGGGCGGCGTCCGCGGGGCCGTGGGCGGGCAGGAACATCGGACGCCTTCTCCGCGGGCGGGCCGCGACGCGGGGTGCGGACCGTTCGGACCTGTTCGCCGGACGCGGCCCGCGGTTACGCCCGGACCGGCCGCGCGCCGGGGTTCAGGAGGTCGGCCCGAGCCGGGCCGCACCGAGGATGCGGCCGTCGGGGCCCTGCACGATCACCGCCGCCCCGGCGCACGAGGTTCGCGCGCATGGGGCTTCGGGGCCAGCGATTCCGCCGCTTCGTCGGGGCGCGGCCGGCGGTTACCCGGTCACACCCCCGTCTCCTCGCCCGCGGGCCGGTCGTCGTCCCGGGCGCGGTGGAGCAGGAAGATCGAGGCGACCATCGTCAGGATCAGGCCGGCGAGCACGCCGAGTTCCATCATCGACGCCTGGAACAGGGCCGCCTTCTCCGGCGACCAGTCCTTGCCGTGCGTGATCTCGGAGGATTGCAGCGTGATGACCAGCACCCGCCGGATCGAGGCGATCAGCCCGACGATCAGGAACGGCTCGCAGGTGAGGCGGCCCGAGCGCATCGAGACCCGCACCGTGTGCAGGATCTCGACCAGCATCAGCAGGAACAGCAGGCGATCGACCACTTCGAGCGTCTGCGCCACGCCGCCGAGCGCGCGCATCGCCTCCCAGGTCAGCCCGACGGCGTCGATGAGCGCGATGACCGCGGTCAGCGCCAGCAGCAGGCCGAGCGCTGCGTAGATCGCGTGCTCGGTGTGCAGGAAGACGAAGCTCGACGCCCGCGTCAGGCGGCCCTGGGATTCGGGGTCGTCGGCCATGGC
>NZ_CAXTBY010000162.1:0-6411 GCF_964242245.1 uncultured Methylobacterium sp.
CGCACCGAGAACTCGCGCTGGCACGAGGAGGACGTGCTGGAGATCCACCCGTTCGACGCGGAGCTGCGCGGCATCGTCGAGGGCGACCTCGTGGCGTTGGAGAGCCGCTCGGGCGACATTGCCCTGAAGGCCAAGATCACCGAGCGGATGCAGCCGGGCGTGGTCTACACCACCTTCCACCACGCCAAGACCGGCGCCAACGTCATCACCACCGACTTCTCGGACTGGGCGACCAACTGCCCCGAGTACAAGGTGACGGCGGTGCAGGTGCGGCGCACCAACCGCCCGTCCGACTGGCAGGCGAAGTTCTACGAGGAGGACTTTTCGCTCACGCGCATCGCGCAGCAGTTGGACGCGGCGGAGTAGAGACACGGCCTACTCCCTCTCCCAGGGGGAGACAGTTGAGGTGAGGGGTGTGACCTCTCTGGATGCCTCACGCCCCTCATCCTGTCCTTCTCCCCCTGGGAGAAGGGACTTGCGATTGGTCCGCAAGTCGGCGCGGGCAGACATTGTGTAAGGGTTCCCAATGAGCGCGCTGACGAGCGACGAGAAGCTGGTGCGGATGGCCAACCAGATCGCCACCTTCTTCCGGTCCTACCCGGACGAGGAGGCGGTCGCCGGCATCCACAAGCACGTCGTCGCCTTCTGGACCCCGAAGATGCTGGCCTCCCTGGAGGCTTGCCTGCCCGCGATGGGCGCGCGGGTCGATCCCCTGGTGGTGCGGGCGATGTGCGACGGCAAGCCGGAGGCCGAGAGCCCTGTCCGGCCCGCGACGCGCGATCCGCAGAAGCTCGGTGAGGGCGCGAGCGACGCGGGTTGACGACAACCGGCTTTTGTCACGGTACGAACCGGACGAACGCGTCCTCAGTCTGAATCTGCGGATGGTCTTGGGCCGGACTCATCCCTAAGCTTCGTGCTCGGAAGACGGCCCAGCCACGTGGCCGCGCCGGAGGAACGCCTATCATGACCGCACGGACCGCAGACGGCGCCCTGTTGCGCGAGCCGGCGGCAAGCTGGCTCTCCCGCGAGCACATCGTCGCCAAGGCCGGGTTCAACCGCTGGCTCGTGCCGCCGGCGGCGCTGGCCATCCACCTCTGCATCGGCATGGCCTACGGCTTCTCGGTGTTCTGGCTGCCGCTGTCGCGGGCGATCGGGATCACCGCCTCGAAGGCTTGCCCCGACCTGACGCTGGCCGGCGCCCTCGTCACCACGACCTGCGACTGGCGCGTCGCCGATCTCGGCTGGATGTACACCCTGTTCTTCGTCTTTCTCGGCGCCTCGGCCGCCTTGTTCGGTGGCTGGCTCGAGCGGGCGGGGCCGCGCAAGGCCGGGATCGCGGCGGCGCTCTGCTGGTGCGGCGGCATGGCGGTCTCGGCGGCCGGCATCCTCACCCACCAGCTCTGGCTCATGTGGCTCGGCTCCGGCGTGATCGGCGGCATCGGCCTGGGACTCGGCTACATCTCCCCGGTCTCGACGCTCATCAAGTGGTTCCCGGACCGGCGCGGCATGGCGACCGGCATGGCGATCATGGGCTTCGGCGGCGGCGCGCTGATCGGCTCGCCGCTCGCCGCGATCCTGATGGATACGTTCAAGACGCCGGCATCGGTCGGCGTCTGGCAGACCTTCCTCGTGATGGCGGCGGGCTACTTCGTGTTCATGATGGCGGGTGCGCTCGGCTACCGGGTGCCGCCGGCCGGGTGGAAGCCGGATGGCTTCACGCCCGCCGCCGCCAAGACCGGGATGATCACCAGCCGCAACGTCCACCTCGACGACGCGCACAAGACCCCGCAGTTCTGGCTGATCTGGGCGGTGCTCTGCCTCAACGTCTCGGCCGGTATCGGCGTCATTGGCATCGCCTCGCCGATGCTTCAGGAGATTTTCGGCGGCCGGCTCGTCGGCGCGCCGGGCGTCGGCTTCACCGCCCTCGATGCCGGCCAGAAGGCGGGCGTCGCGGCGATCGCGGCGGGCTTCGTCGGCCTGCTGTCGCTGTTCAACATCGGCGGCCGCTTCTTCTGGGCCTCGATGTCGGACAAGCTCGGGCGTAAGACCACCTACGCGATCTTCTTCGCCCTCGGCATCGCGCTCTACGCCGCCGCGCCCTCGTTCGCGGCCGCCGGCTCGCAGGCGCTGTTCGTGCTGTCGTTCTGCATCATCCTGTCGATGTACGGCGGGGGCTTCGCCACCGTGCCGGCGTATCTGGCCGACATCTTCGGGACGCAGTTCGTCGGCGCGATCCACGGGCGGCTGCTGACCGCATGGTCGACGGCCGGCATCGTCGGTCCGGTGGTGGTCAACTACATCCGGCAGGCGCAGGTCGATGCCGGCGTGACCGGATCGCAGCTCTACGACCGGACCATGTACATCCTGGCCGGCATGCTCGCGCTCGGCTTCGTCGCCAACCTCCTGATCCGGCCGCTGAAGCCGTCCTGGTTCATGTCGGACGAGGCCGTGGCGGCGCTCAACGTCACGGGCGCTGCCGGTACGATCCCCTCGGGCTCCTTCGGTATCGGACGCGGCGGCTTCAATGCCACGGCACTCGCGGCCTGGGCCGTCGTCGGCATCCCGATCGCTTGGGGCGTGTGGACGACGCTTGCCAAGGCGCTGATCCTGGTCCGCTGAGGGCAATCGGGTGTAGCTCAAGCCCGAGGGAACCCGGACCTGCCGCGGGTTCCTTCTCCCAGGGGGAGAAGGACAGGATGAGGGGCGTGCATCATCCGGAGTCTCATCCCTCACCCCAACCCGCTCCCGCACGGGAGAAGCGACCGGTCGCGCTGACTGCGGTCGACCGGGTTCCGGGGGGAGGCCCGTGATCGACAAGCTCGACTTCCTGCTTGCGCTGTCCCGCGAGCAGCATTTCGGCCGCGCCGCCGAGGCCTGCGGTGTGACGCAGCAGACCCTCTCGGCCGGCGTCAAGCAGCTCGAGAACCGCTTCGGTGTCCAACTCGTGCTGCGCGGCTCGCGCTTTCAGGGCTTCACCCCCGAGGGCGAGCGGGTGCTCGAGTGGGGTCGCCGCATCGTCGCCGACAGCCGGGCGATGCACGAGGACGTGGCGGGCCTGCGCCGCGGCCTCACCGGGCACCTGCGCATCGCCGCGATCCCGACGGCGCTGCCGATGGTGGCCAACCTCACGACGCCCTACCGCGCCAAGCACCCGAACGTGCGCCTGACGGTGGAGTCGACCACCTCGGCCGACATCTTCTCGCTGATCGAGAACCTGGAGGCCGATGCGGGCCTGACCTACCTCGACAACGAGCCGCTCGGCCGCGTCATCGCCGTACCGCTCTACCGGGAGCGGTATCGGCTGCTCACGGCCGCCGGCGGCCCCTACGACGACCGCGCCGCGGTGACGTGGAGCGAGATCGGCCGCCTCCCGCTCTGCCTGCTGACACCCAACATGCAGAACCGCCGCATCATCGACCAGCAGATCCGCGATGCCGGGGGCGAACCTTCGGCCTCCCTCGAATCGAACTCGATGATCGTGCTGATGACCCACGTGCGCACGCTCAAATGGGCGAGCGTGATGCCGGCGATCCTCGCCGACTCGCTCGGGCCGATGGCGGGCGTGCGCGCGATCCCGATCGTCGCGCCGGAATTGGAGCACGTGATCGGTCTCGTGGCACCCCGCCGCGAGCCCTCGACCCCGATGATCACGGCGCTCGTCGCCATCGCACGGACGCTCGCCGCGACCCTGGACCGGACGCTCGACCACTCTGCCGCGCCGGACGGCCGCGAGACGTAGGCCCGAGCCGCTCCGCGAAACGAAGCGGCCCCGACGAACCTGCGTTCGCCGGGGCCGACAAGGTCCATCCCCGCCCGTCAGTGCTTGGCCATCAGTGCTCGGCCATGCCGCGCGTCAGTACTTGGCGATGACGGCCCGGACCGGGGCGACCGGGGCCGGCGCATCGAAGGTGAAGCGGTAGTTCACGCCGATCTTGACGAGGTCGCCGGTGTGCTGAGCCGTCACGAAGGCGATGTTCGTCGGCGTGAAGGCGTAGGCCTTCCGGTCGAGCTCGAAGTGCATGTACTCGGCCTTGGCGGACCAGTTCCTGGTGATCGCGTACTCGAAGCCGCCGCCGACCGTCCAGCCGGTGGAGAACGTCTTCACGGAGGAGCCGGTGAAGGACGGAAGACCGAACAGCAGCGCCCGGTCGTTGAAGTTGTTCTGCTGCTTCTCGGACGTGTCGGCGAAGGCCGCGCCGCCCTTCACGTAGAACAGCGACCGCTCCATCGCGTAGCCGACCCGCGCGGTCGCCATGTAGAGGTCGTCAATGTTGGTCTGGCAGTTGAAGAAGTTGCCGCCGATGCCGGCCGAACAGCCGCTCCCGCCGCGAGCGTTGGTGAAGCCGGCATCGCCCGCCACGCCGACGACGATGCGGCCGAACTGGTAGTCCGCGCCGATCTGACCGCCGGCATAGACGCCCGCCGCGTGCGGGTTCGCCCGGTCGAGGATGTCGGAGAAGAAGGCGAACTGATCCTGCCGCGTCTGGCTCCACAGGCCGCCGACCGAGGCACCGGCGCTGAAGCCGGTCCAGGTGACGGGGCTGTCGAGGGGCGCGAGGAGGGGGGCCGCGTCCTTGCTGATGATGGCCCGGGCCGCCGCCTCGGGGTTGAACTGGTAGCGCAGGCCGCCGCTGACCCCCCAGCCCTCGACGCGGTCGCCGGTGCGGTAATCACCGCGAACGTAGCCGAGCCAGCCGGTGTTGAGGATCTGTCCGGCGATGCCGACCGAGAACTGGCCGTAGGTGCCGATGCGGTAGGTGCTGAGCCGCACGCGTGAATCATAAGGTGACAGAAGGGCGGTGCCGGCGGCTGCGCCGATGCCGGCGGCTTGACCGAGCGCCCCGCCCAACGATCCGAAATCCGTCGTGAGGTTCGTCCGGACGGGCGCGGCGAACTCGTTGATGACGCTGGCCGTGAAGAACGGCTGCAGGGCGTAGCCGTCGACGATGATGTTCTTGCCGATGCGCAGGCTGGCCCGGGCGAGGATGCTGTCGAAGTCCTGGATCTTGACCGAGGACGGGAACGAGAAGCCCGGGCTCGATGCGACGAGGAATTCGCCGCCGTTCTGGAGGCGGTCGACCTTGGCTTCGGAGTACACGGCGCCGGCCGAGGGCTCGACGAACCAGCCGTCGTTCAGCCCGAACTGGTAGCCGACGTTGCCGGTCAGGCTGAGGCTGCGGGCATCGAGCCGCTGGTTGGTCAGCGTGTTGGTCGGGTCGTTAAGGACACCCTGGAAGAAGTCCCAGCGCACTTGGCCGTCGGCAAAGAAGCTGCCCTTGGTGACCGCGCCGTAGATCCCGACGAACGGGGTCTGGAAGTCGGCACGGAAACCGCTCGTCGAGCGCACCGACGATTCCGTGTAGCCCATGGTCACGCCGCCATGGATGTTGAAGCCGTTGACGTTGAGCCGGGAGATGTCGGCGCCCGTCTGAAAGCCGGCATAATCCTGGAAGGTGCGGACGTTGCAGGCATTGTTCTGCGGGCTGCCGTCGAAGATCAGGGGGTTGGTGTTGGTGCCGTAGGCGCCCGGCGTCTTGGTGTCGAAGGTGCCGCCGATGCCGCGCGCCCAGACGCCGCCGCCCTGGAGGTTCTCGGACGGGTTGGCGGGCGCGCCGATGAAGCCCGAGGTCTGCGTGAGGAAGGCCGTGTTCTGCGTGGTCAGCACCGAGACGAGCGACTGCACGCCGGAGATCGTCGTCTGGGGCACGAACTGCACCTGACCGCCGATCAACCCGCCGCCGCCGCCGCCGACCGCGCCCGACAGGCCGGCGCACTGGGCGTGCGCGGCCGAGGCCGCCATCACCAGCAGCATCGCGGTGCCGCCGCGCAGGGCGGCCTTCCGGCCGTCTCGGGTCTGCGCCGGCCGGCCGGAAGGCCGCGGCGCCTGCATCGCTCTCGTCATCAGTCTATCCCGCATCGATGCCGACCGAGCCCTCGCCGAGCGACGGAGGCCGGCGAATTCGTACGCGCATACTGCCGAGATTGAGCCTCAGGATAAAGTTCGAACACGGACCCGCGCGGAGAGACTGCGCGAATGTGGCATGCGGGCCACATTTTCAGGTTCATTAATGATTTCTTCATGAAATAAATTGAAAATTGACATCCTCAAAGAAACTGTATTCCTACAAATTTTATCTCAAAAATTGTGATCTTCCAAATATAGAATCCCATCAATGGAAGATCAGAGGCCTGATTGTAGTCTCTCAGGAATGTGGCTCATCGTCAGGGCTGCACACTCTTCGAGGAGCGATACGGCGCGCAGGATATGCCCGCTCCGTATCCGAGCCGGAAGATCGCTCAGCTCCGACCTGACGTGCGCGATCCGGAGCATTCGCTGGTCTGATACGGTTTCCGGTTGATTGGTTCGGGGGGCGGCGCGCCCCGTAACCCGCGCGTCCTTCCCTCTCCCCT
>NZ_CAXTBY010000163.1:0-5135 GCF_964242245.1 uncultured Methylobacterium sp.
GGGCGAGGATGACCTCGTGTTTCCCAACCGGTGCGGCGACTACGAGGGACATGACGACATGGTCAAGCGCCGCTGCCTGCCGCTGTTTCGCGAGCTGACCGAGGACCCGGCCCACCGACCATGGCGGCGGCGACGCGTGTGTGCGAGGCGGCGTGTACGCATGTCGGGCTGGGCGCGGGCGGCCGAGCGGGACCGCAGGGTCGGTTCCGGTCGGACATGGCGCGCGACATCGCGCTGCTGGTCCGCGGTTCAGCCGCGCGGCTGACGACGGCGGCCGGTCGCGATCTCGCCGGCCTGCAGGTGACGCGGTTGCGCCTGCTCGATGCCGTGCGACTGCACCGGCAGGTGGCATGGTGGGAGTTATACCAGACCTCGATGAGTCCGACTCATAGAGGTCTGGTCCCCGCGACTGCGGGGCGGCGGTCGTCCGCCGAGCCTCATGGGTCATGATCCATGAGACTTGGTATTACCCCGGCCGCATCAGCAATCCTGACCACATCATGCACCCCTTGCCTCCGAATCGCGACGACCCGACCGCGCCGCGAGGTCTTCGGTATCGGTCAAACCGGACGGGCAGGGTCCGAAGCGCGTCTTCGGGCTGTACGGCCATATCATTGCAGGCAGGATCGACCATGAAGGCGCTTGGCCTCATCCCCCTCCTCGCCGCGCCGTTGCCGGGCTCGGCGCAGGTCCTGACGGGCGAACGCCTCTACCAGATCTGTCGCGAGCGGACCTCGGCGGAGTGGCGCGAGGCCGGTCACTGGATCTGCCCGAGCTACATCCGCGGGATCATCGACGGGGCACGGCTCCAGGCGTTGCGCAGCGCAGGCGGCTCGATCCCGGACCACGTCAAGACGCTGATGATCTGCGACCCACCAACCGCCACGGGGGACGAGGCGATCACCTTCGTGGTGCGCTACCTCGAAGCACTGCCCGAGGCCAGGTCGCTGCCGGCTGCGGTCGTGGTGTTCCGGGGGCTAGGCGAGGCGTGGCCTTGCAAGCCGTGACCGGACAGCGCACCGTTCACTACGTCGGCTTCCGCGACGACCGCTACTGGAATGCCTACCGGATCTTCGGTGGCCCGCGCATGATCCACCGGCGCTGGGACTTCTACGCCACACGAGACGTCGGACCTGACGACGTGGTGATCTTCGCCGAGGGTGACGAGCATCAGCCGGTGGCCGCGCGCAATGCCACCGACCTCGACGAGCGGTTCGTGTGACCGATGACCTGTTCAGTCCTGGCGTGTATGGTGCATCATCAATCCTGACTCGTCAGGAGAAGGATGGCCTGTGGCGAGCGTTCTTCACGGCGGTGCCCGCAACCGCGTGCCTCATCCTGAGCCTGTCGAAGGACGAGCCGAACTCCAAGCGTCGCAAGCGAGTGGCCGGACCCTTGCCAGCCAGTACGGCCTGAACCCGAAGACGGTTCGGAGGTGACGCGGCCGGAGCGTGACCTCGGATGCGCCGATGGGGCCGAAGACGCCCGAGAGCACGGTACTGACCCCGGCCGAGGAGGCGATCCGAGTTCCGCCGCAGGACCCTGCTGCCGCTCGACGACGCCCTGGACTGTCTGCGCGACACGATCCCGAGCCTCAGCCGCTCCGCCCTGCATCGGTGCCTGCAACGGCACGGCATCTCACGCCTTCCGGCAGCCGAGACGGCAGAGACGCGCGAACGCTCCAAGACCTACGAGATCGTCTACGTGCAGATCGACAGCTGTGATCTGCGCCACGCCGACGGCAAGCTGATCCTGTTGCCTCACGATCGACCGCGTCTCGAAGTTCACGGACGTCGAGTTTCACGACAGCGCAGGCAAAATGGAAGGATCGGCCTTCCTCAGGAACGTCGTGGCCGCGGTTCCCTACAAGATCCACACGGTGCTGACCGACAACGGCATCGCGTTTGCGGACCTGCCGAAGAACAGGACCGGACCGAGCCGGCAGTTCCTCGGCCCGCACATCTTCGATCGCGTCTGCAACGAGCACGGCATCGCGCATCGTCTGACCAAGCCCTACCATCCCTGGATCAATGATCAGGCCGCGCGCCTGAACCGGACGATCAAGGGCCTGCCCCCACGGAGGCGGGGGACGCGACCGTCAAGGTCTTCCATTACGACGATCTGCAAACATTGCGACGATCTGCAAAGCCTGAAGGCGCATGTCCTGGCCTTCGTCACAGCCTACAACTTCGCCAAGCGTCTCAACGCCCTGCGCTGGAACACCTCGTTCCAGACCATCTGTCAGGCCTGGACCAAAGATCCAGACCGGTTCAGGATCAACCCGCACCACCTCAGCCCGGGACCGCACGCCTAGCCCGTACCGGCCAATTTCGCACAGCGCTCCACAGTCCCGACGCAGCCGCATGTGGCTGATACCACACGGCGGCTGAAGAAATGCAGTCCTCACCCTTACGTAACGATTTGTTAACCAATCCTGCGTCCCGCGCCCTCGACTCGCCTCAGTTGCCCTGCTCAAGGTCAATCGTCACCGGGTCTATGCCGTGGTCTAGTTTGGCACTGGGCGTTCTCGACGCTCCATGTCACCCTAGATCATCGACTAGCTGCCGGTCGTCTTGTGGCCAGGAGCCGGGCATGGCCAGTTCACCTCTCATGTTTGTGCCGGGCGGTCTCGTCGTCGGCGTAAACGGCGACGGCAGCAACACCGCCACGGACAATCAAGCCTCGCTGGTTATCCGCCGGCAGATCACGACGACGGCTCAAAGGCAGCTGGATCGCTCGTGCTGCCCCACACCGCTTCGAACAATGCGACCGGCGCCACGGAGAGCACGATCGAACGAGTGCGCTGGTCGTCGGAAGGGGCAATGCCGCTTTTCGGCGACGGCCAGTCGCTGTTCACCGCCGTCTAAAATGTCGATGCCCCTCAACAGTTCAATGTCAGGCAAGGGCCACGATCGAATTTCCAGTCTACGCGAATGCCACGGCATTTGTAGCATCTCGAAGATTTGGCGTTTCCGGAAACGTAGAGCGCCGCCAGATGGAGGATCATCGAGCAGTCTTTGAGACAAATCTAAAATTTCTAATGACTTAACTACTCTTTCTCGAAAGACCAGCCATGGCATCTTCCTCCACGCCTCAAATGGGCGCTGACGCTCACGATGCAACCGGTTTCGCCAATGTTGCCAGCACATTCCGCTCTGAAGGATACACCTTCGTTGGACAATACATTGATCAATTTTCTGATGCCAATACAGCGGGCTCGCCATCTGTAACGGCCGCTCAGGTTCGGCAGGAGACATCTGCGGGCTTACAGATAATGTCGATATTCCAAACGAACGGAATGTCGAGCAGTACAGGTGCGGGGTATCAGACATATTTCACCGCATCACAGGGAACACATGATGCGACGGAAGCGATAAGTTCTGCTCGGACGCTCGCGCAGCCTGCGGGGTCGGCGATTTATTTCGCGATGGATTTCGATCCCGCCGCCTACGGAGCTGCAGGGTCTGAAAGGCAATTGCTGACGGAGGTACAGACTTATCTTACATCTGTAAGCAACGCTTTCCAAGGGACGGGCTATACCATTGGTGTTTACGGAGCTGGAGACACACTTGCAGCCGCCATAAGAAATAGTTCGACCAGTTCAAATTACAATGCATCTTACACGCCCGTCGCACAATACGGATGGTTAACGCAGTCTTACGCTTGGGCAGGCTCAAATCCGCAGACCGATGCCAATGCGCAAGGTTGGAGTGTCTATCAAAGTTTTCAGACGACTGTGAACGGCGTTGCCATCGATCCCGATACGGCGACGACGAACAACTTCGGGCAATGGACCGTCTGCTTCACGTCCGGCACGCGTATTCGCACCACGCGCGGCGAGGTAGCCGTGGAAGACCTGATCGTCGGCGACCTCGCGGTGACGGCCTCAGGCGGGTGCCGCCCGATCCGGTGGATCGGCCACCGTACGATGGAACCGCGCCGCCACCCCCGGCCTGAGGACGCCCAGCCGATCCGCATCCGCGCCCACGCGCTCGGCGACAACCATCCCGCCCGCGACCTCCTCATCTCCCCCAGGCACAGCATCGCCCTCGACGTGCTCGGCGAGGTGCTGATCCCGGCTGCGGCTCTCATCAACGGCAGCACCATCGTCCAGGAGGACGTGGATAGCGTCACCTACTGGCATGTCGAGTTGGATAGCCACGACCTGCTCGTCGCCGAGAACCAGCCCGCCGAGAGCTACCTCGACCTGGGCAACCGCAACTTCTTCGGCCAAGGCACGGTGATCGACATCGACGCCGTGCCCGACGCGACCGAGGCGGCCGCGCGCACGCATGCGGACTTCTGCCGTCCGTTCCATGATGGAGGCGCCCTGGTCGAGGTGGTGCGGGCGCAGTCGCGCCTTCGCGCCGAGACGCTCGGCTGGAAACGCGTCGAGCCCGACACTTGGGCGGACGTGCATCTGGAAGTCGACGGACGAATCGTGCGGCCCAAGAGCCGCGGCCTCTCGGCCTGCTTCGTGCTGTCGGCCGACGCGCGGGACGTGTGGCTGGTCTGCCCGACCAGCGTCCCGTGCCACGTCAGCGACACGCTGGATGCGCGGGCGCTCGGACTGTGCCTTTCGGGCCTCTCGCTGAACGACGGCCTGGGCGAGGCGCGGCCGGTGGCGCTCGACGATCCTCTGCTGTGCCTCGGCTTCCACGCGATGTCGCCGGGTCACCGCTGGACAGCGGGCCGGGCATGGCTGCCGGCGGCGCTCCTGGAGGGGTTGGAGGGCAAGGTTTTCCTGCGCCTCGATCTCGCCGGGCCTATGCTGCCGCGCTGGATCGCGCCGGCGGTCAAAGCAGACCTTGAGGCCGAGACCACGCGTCGTCTCGGGTCGCTTGCTGCCTGATCGCACGCCGCCCGGTCTGCGATCCGAGGGCTCGGCGTGCGCGCAGGTTCGGTTGAGGCGCGGGTGCTGTACGGGTGCCAGACAACGGCTGCGCAACCGTTCGAGACCGGCATCCAGCGCGTCACGCGCCGTCTCGCCGACGGACTGGTCCGGCGCGGCATCGACGTGGTGCCGGTCGACTGGGGTCCGGTACGCCGGTTGATGCGCGCCCGAGGCCGAAGGCGGCTTTGAGGCGCGGGTGGGCTGGCTGCTGTTGCCCAAGATCCCGATGACGGTGCTGGAC
>NZ_CAXTBY010000163.1:5235-6300 GCF_964242245.1 uncultured Methylobacterium sp.
GCGCCTACGGCCTGCGCGCGGCCGCGATCGTGCACGACCTCATTCGGCGTAGACCGCGACGAGACCGGCAACCTGCCGCCGTTACCTGTCATCTTCCCCGACCAGATGGCACCCGTGGTGCGAGGCACCGAGGGTGCGCGCGAGCTGGCGATGATGCGCTGGGGCTTCCCTTCGAGGACGACCAAGATGGTCGCCCGCCCCTCGATCAGGGGACGTTGCGTCAGGGCGAGCCGGTAGGCGTGAAAGTGTCGCCCACGCCCGGAGGGAGGCTGCGTCGGCGCTGGTTCCCAGCAGGGCAGGGGAGAGCCCGCATCCGATCGCACTCTCGTCTCGGCCATGATCGTCGCGCCCGTCCTCGTGGTGATCGAGCGCCGCGATGAGGGTGCCAAGCGCATCGTGCCGCCGAGCAAGGAGGCGTTGCGCCAGCTCCTGTCGGCGGCCGAAGCTCTTCTGATCCGGGACCTTCTCGACCACACGGTGACGCAGGCCGTGCAGATGGCACCCCTGCTCGCACCGCTCGGCGGTGACGGCGCCATCCAAGATGGCCAGGCGCAGGCTCGGCCAAGCCGGTTTGCCGTCATCCGGCGCCGGCAGCGTGTCGCGATCCTGCATGTTGGCCGAGACCACCGCCAGCGCCAGGATGTGCCCCTCGGCATCGACCATCACGACACGCTTGCGCCCGACCCGCTTCTTGGCCCCGTCGTAGCCGCGCAGGCCGCGCGGGCCGAGGCACTTGACGCCCTCATCCTGAGCTTGTCGAAGGATGCGTGTCGATGATCGCCAGCCGCAGCGCGGGGCGGCGTCCACAGCGGCGGCGCTGCCGACGCGCCAGAGCCCGCACCAGGCGCTCGAACAGACCGCGCGCGACGAGAAGCGCCGGAACCAGCCGTAGACCGTGCGCCAAGGCGGGAAGCCCGCAGGCAGCGCTCGCCACGCACCTCCCACCCCGCAGGTGCCAAGCGATCGCCGCCAATCCCAGCCGCGCCGGCCGCGCATTCGGACGCGTCGGCGGATCTTCCCGCGCCAGGAAGCGGGCGACCTCGTCCAGGCCCGCTTGCACGACGA
>NZ_CAXTBY010000164.1:0-6282 GCF_964242245.1 uncultured Methylobacterium sp.
TACCAGGGCATGATCATCGGCGAGCACAACCGCGAGAACGACCTCGAGGTGAACGTGCTCAAGGGCAAGAAGCTCACCAACATCCGCACCACCTCGAAGGACGAGGCCGTGCGCCTGACCCCGCCGATCCGGATGACGCTGGAAAAGTCGCTCGCCTGGATTCAGGACGACGAGCTGATGGAAGTGACGCCGAAGTCGATTCGGCTCCGCAAGACCCACCTCGACCCGAACGACCGCAAGCGCTTCGAGCGGTCGAAGGAAGCGGTCACCGGCGCGGTGTGAGCGCAGGCGTAGGCCGAGAACACGAAGGGCCGGGCGATCATCGCCCGGCCCTTCTTCGTGAGTCTCGCCGTCGCCGCTTTCTCCCTCCCCCTCTGCGGCGGAGGATGGCCCTCGCGTGAGCGAGGGTCGGGTGAGGGGAGCGCCGTATCCGGAAAGGTCGCGCCCCTCACCCGACTTAGCTCGCGGGCCACCCTCTCCCGCTAAAGGGGAGCGGGAGACGCACACCTCGCGGAGGATATTACCCGCCGCCCGGATCGGCATCCTCGCCCTTCTTACCGCCGCCCTGGGGGCCCATACCCGGATGCCCGTCCGTCTTCTCGTTCGGGTCCATCACCGCGTCCGGTGCGGCATTGGCCGGCTTCTTCTCGTCGGCGTTCTCGTCGCGCTTCACGTCGTCGCTCATGCGCCTGCTTCCCGCTCGGCCTTGCTGCCACCCGCGGCGACCGTCGCGTCCTCCTGCGGGCCGCGGGACGCCTTCCGGTCGGAATGGCCGCCCGAGGCACCGCCGGGCGTCGGCGGCGAACGACCGGACTCGCCGCCCTCGCTCCAGGCGTCCTTGCGCTCGGCATCCGACGCCCCACCCGACCCCATGTCGGTGATGGCGGACTGCTCGGCGGTGTGCGCACCGCCGCCGGTGGCGGGCTTTCCGCTGGTGCCGACCGCGTCGTCGGGCTTGCGGGTGACGGTCTGCGAGGCCTCGTTCGCGGAGCGGGCCATCAGCGCTTCCCGTCGTCCTGGCCGACCGCCGCGGTGGCGCGATCGATCGCCTCCTTGATCGCGGTGCCAGGCTCACCCTCGCCGCGAAGCTTGCGAAGATTCTCCGGCGGGGTCTCGGCCTCCGTCGCGTCGGTGGCGTCCTCGCTCGTCATGCCCGAGGCGATGCGCGCGGTCTGGGCCTCGCCCGACGGGTCGCCCTTGAGGTCGGCCTGGGTGCGGGAGGCGACGCCCACGTCGCGGGGCGAATCCTGGCCGAGATCCTGACCGTTGCGATCGGTGATGGCGTCGAAATCCTTCAGCGAAGGCCGGTCGCGGGTCTCGTCGGTCATCGTGCCCCTCTCGAACTGTCGATCCAGATGTGGACGGACAACCCCTTGGCCGGCACCGCAGTTGCGTCGGGCGCGGCGCTAAGCCGCCCCGACCTCCGGCTCCGGCTCCGGCCTGCCCGTCCGCATGAGCGCGACGAAGCGCTCGAACAGGTAGTGGCTGTCGCGGGGGCCGGGCGAGGCCTCCGGGTGGTGCTGCACCGAGAAGGCCGGCCGGTCGGTGAGCGTCAGCCCGCAATTCGAGCCGTCGAACAGCGAGATGTGGGTCTCGACCGCGGTCGCGGGCAGGCTTTCGGGATCGACCGCGAAGCCGTGGTTCATCGAGACGATCTCGACCTTGCCGGTGGTCTTGTCCTTCACCGGGTGGTTCGCGCCGTGGTGGCCCTGGCCCATCTTCACCGTGCGTCCGCCCAGCGCGAGGCCCATGAGCTGGTGGCCGAGGCAGATGCCGAAGGTCGGGACCTTCGCGTCCAGCAACGCGCGGATCACCGGGACCGCGTATGCCCCGGTGGCGGCCGGGTCGCCGGGGCCGTTCGAGAGGAACACGCCGTCGGGCTTCAGCGCCAGGATGTCGGCGGCGCTGGTGGTGGCGGGCACCACCGTCACCGCGCAGCCGGCCTGCGCCAGCAGGCGCAGGATGTTGCGCTTCACGCCGTAGTCGACCGCCACCACGCGAAAACCCCCGCCGGGCGCGCGGCGGCCGTAGCCGCCCTTCACCGTCCAGACCGACTCGCTCCAGTCCGAGGTCTCGCGGCTGGTGACCGGCGGCACGAGGTCGAGCCCCTCCATCGGCGCGAGCGCGGCGGCCCGGCGCTTCAGCGCCTCCCGGTCGAAGGCGCCGGCCGGATCGTTGGCGATCACCGCGTTCGGCATGCCGTGGTCGCGGATGTGCGCGGTGAGCGCCCGGGTGTCGATGCCGGTGATGCCCAGGATGCCGCGGGCCCTCAGCCACGCGTCGAGGTGAGAGGACGAGCGCCAGCTCGACGGACGCGTGACCGCGGACGCGATCACGGTGCCGCGCACCCCCGAGGCCGGCGCCGCGTCGAGGCTTTCGAGATCCTCGTCGTTGGTGCCGGTGTTGCCGATATGCGGGAAGGTGAAGGTGACGATCTGCCCGGCGTAGGACGGGTCCGTCAGGATCTCCTGGTAGCCGGTCATCGCGGTGTTGAAGCAGACCTCGCCATCGGCGATGCCCGTCTGCCCGATGCCGAAGCCTTCGAGGATCATGCCGTCGGCGAGGACGAGGAGCGCCGTGGCGACGGGCTCGGCCCAGGGTTCGGGCGCGGGGCGGGGTGGGGCGGAGGCGCTGTCTTGCAGCATCGGCGTGATCTCGCTTATGTCCGGTCTCGATCGGCGCCGGCGTCGGGCGCGAGCAAGCGGCCCGAAGTCCTGTGCGGCGGTCTGACCGAGCGCGGCGGCAGGGTCAATGTGGGCTCGCTCCGAACGGGGCTCAATCGCCGTAGACCGCAGGCCAGCCACCCGTTCTGCACGATCCGAGGACACGAGAGATGCTGCGCGCCCGCCTGACCACCGAGATGAAGGAGGCCATGAAGGCCGGCGACAAGCCCAAGCTCGCCACCGTCCGGATGATCCAGGCGGCGCTGAAGGACAAGGACATCGAGGCGCGCGGCCTCGGGCGTGAGCCGGCCTCCGACGACGAGATCCTGGCGCTCCTGCAGAAGATGATCAAGCAGCGCCATGAATCGGCCGGCGTCTACGACCAGGGCGGCCGGCCGGAGCTCGCGCGGAACGAGCGCGCCGAGGTCGCGATCATCGAGACCTACCTGCCGGCGCAGATGGACGAGGCCGAGACGGCGGCCGCGATCGAGGCCGCGATCACCGAGACGGGGGCCGCCGGCCCGAAGGACATGGGCCGGGTGATTGGTGCCCTGAAGAGCCGGTTCGCCGGCCGCATGGATTTCGCCAGGGCGAGCGGGCTGGTGAAGGCGGCGCTGAGCGCGAAGGGGTGAGGCGAGGACCGCGTCCGCCGCCCGTTCTGCCCGCAATCCACCGGCCGCCGAGCCGCGGGACTCGGTAAGGCCTCCTGCGGTATGGATGTCGGTCCGAAGACCGGACCCCGGACCCACTGCCGCCCCGTGCGCTACCCGCCCCACATCCTCGACGAGATCCGCACCCGGCTGCCCGCCTCCGACGTGGTCGGGCGTCGGGTGAAGCTGAGGAAGGCCGGCCGCGAGTGGCGCGGGCTATCGCCGTTCAATGCCGAGAAGACGCCGTCCTTCTACGTCAACGACCAGAAGCAGTTCTACCACTGCTTCTCCTCGGGCAAGCACGGCGACATCTTCACCTTCCTGATGGAGACGGAGGGCCTGAGCTTCCCCGAGGCCGTCGAGCGGCTGGCGGGCGAGGCCGGCGTGAGTCTGCCCGCGCCCACCGCCGACACCCGCGAGATGGAGACCAAGCGCCGCGGCGCGATCGAGGTGATGGAACTCGCCGCCCTCTGGTTCGAGGAGCGGCTGAAATCGCCGGGGGGCGCCGCCGCCCGCGCCTACCTCGACGGGCGCGGCCTCGGGCCCGACATCCGCGCCCGCTTCCGCATCGGCTACGCGCCCGCCGACCGTTACGCCCTGCGCGACCACCTCGCGGGCAGGGACGTCGACAAGGCGCTCATGGTGGAGCTCGGCCTGCTGGTGGCGGGCGAGGACATCGCCGTCCCCTACGACAAGTTCCGCGACCGGATCATCTTCCCGATCGCGGACGGGCGCGGCCGGGTGATCGCCTTCGGCGGCCGGGCGATGCAGGCGGATGCCAAGGCGAAGTACATGAACTCGCCCGAAACGCCGCTCTTCCACAAGGGGCAGGGGCTCTACAACCTGCATCAGGCGCGCAAGGCCGCGCACGAGCGCGGCACGATCATCGCCGTCGAGGGCTACGTCGATGCCATCGCGATGACGATGGCGGGACACCCCAACACCGTGGCCTCGCTCGGCACCGCGCTCACCGAGGCGCAGCTCGCCCTGCTCTGGCGCCACGCCGACGAGCCGGTGCTGTGCTTCGACGGCGACGGCGCCGGGCAGCGCGCGGCGTTCCGGGCGCTCGACGTGGCGCTGCCGATGCTCGAGCCCGGCCGCTCGCTCCGCTTCGCCCCGCTGCCCGAGGGCCAGGACCCGGACGACCTGCTGCGCTCCGGCGGCTCCGCGGCGATCGACCGGGTGATCGAGGCGGCCAAGCCCCTGGTCGAAGTGCTCTGGACCCGGACCGTCGAGACCGGGTCGACCGAGACGCCGGAGCGGCGCGCGGGCCTTGCCAAGACCGTGCGCGAGCTGGTCGCCGGCATCCGCGACGAGACCGTGCGGCGCTACTACCGCGACGAGATCGAGGCGCGCCTGCGGAGCCTGGCGCCACGGGGAGCCGCCCAGCAGCGCGGCGTCTACCAAGCGGGGGGACGGCCGAACCCCTTCGCGCGCAAGCCCAGGCCCGGCGACCCGCCGCCCTCGCCGCGGCTGACCGCGGGACCGAGCGCCGGGCTTGCCCGTTCCAACGGATTTGCCGGCAGCGGCGGCTCCCGCGAGGCGATGATCGTGGCGGGCCTGCTGGTCCATCCCGAACGGCTCGGGCTGGAGGCCGAGGACTTGGCGGCCCTCGACCTGGAGGACCCGGACGCGATCGCGATCCGCTCGCTCCTCCTCGACCGCGCGGCCGACGCGGCCGAGCCCGACGCCCAGGTGGTCGGGAACCGTCTCAGCCGGGCCGGGCTCGACGCGGCGGCCGAACGCCTCGCCGCGCGGGTGCGTCCCGGCGACCGCTGGGCGCTCGATCCGCACGCCGACCCGGTGCGCCTGGAGGACGCTTTGCGCCAGGCCGTGATCTTGCACCGCAAGGCTGGCGCGCTAAATAGCGAACTCCGTCAGGCGGAACGCGCGCTTGTCGAGGAGGAAACGGAGGCGAACTTCGCTTGGCTCTGCGCCGTCAAGGAGCGCTTGGCGGTGATCGCCGGGGCGGAGGCCGAGGCGGACCTGCCGGAGACGAACGACCCGACCGTGCCGTAGGGCCCGCACGATGGCGGGTGTCGGCGCGCCATCGCGGCTTGGTTAACAATCGGTCAAGCGTCTCGCTTGCATACCGGAATTCGGAGAGCAGGGCGGCCGGACCGATTCGGCCGCACCTGACGTGTCTTGCGGCGTCGATGGCGCGGAGCGGCCGACCGGCCCCCGCCTCGGCCTGCCTCGAAACCATAGGCTGATCATGGCGACCAAGGCAACGGAACGGGACGAGGCGGACACCGCGCCGCCGGAGCAGACCGACGGGCCGCTCCTCGACCTGACGGATGCTTCGGTCAAGCGGATGGTGAAGCTGGCCAAGAAGCGCGGCTACATCACCTACGAAGAGGTCAACGAGGTTCTGCCCGATGGGCAGTCCGACCCGGACCAGATCGAGGACGTGCTGTCCCAACTCTCCGAGATGGGCATCAACGTCGTCGAGGCCGAGGAGACCGACGAGGCCACGGCCGAGAAGCCGGTCAACGGCGAGGCGTCCGAGGACGAGGAGGGCACCGAGGGCACGGAGGTGGCCGAGGTCGCGCCCGCCCGCGCGGTCGCCGTGGTCACCACCACCAAGGAGCCGACCGACCGCACCGACGACCCGGTGCGCATGTACCTGCGCGAGATGGGCTCGGTCGAGCTGCTGTCGCGCGAGGGCGAGATCGCCATCGCCAAGCGCATCGAGGCCGGGCGCGAGGCGATGATTGCGGGGCTCTGCGAGAGCCCCCTGACCTTCCAGGCCATCATCATCTGGCGCGACGAACTCGTCGACGGCAAGGTGCTGCTGCGCGACATCATCGATCTCGAGGCCACCTACGCCGGCCCCGACGGCAAGAACCCCCAGATCGCCGAAGCGGCGGCCGAGGGCGACGAGGCCGAGTCGGAAGCGCCGACGCCGCCCGACGGCGACGACGACGACGACATGGAGAACAACGTCTCGCTCGCGGCGATGGAAGCCG
>NZ_CAXTBY010000165.1:0-6250 GCF_964242245.1 uncultured Methylobacterium sp.
CTCGGGAATTTTGGTCGGAGTGGCAGGATTTGAACCTGCGACCCCCACGTCCCGAACGTGGTGCGCTACCAGACTGCGCTACACTCCGAAGGCCGATGGCGTCGTCGGCAGCGGGTGTATAGCGGGCGGCTGGGCAGCCCGCAAGCGCGCTCTCGGGCCGGGCCGGTGCGGGCCCGCGTCAGGTCGGCCTGTCCGGCCACGTCGGCGCGAGCGCGCAGAGCGCGACCCCTGCGTCCGCCGCCCGCAGGGCCGCGGTGCCGACGGTGCCCGGACCGGGTTCGAGGTGGTGCAGACTCCAAGCCTCCGGCGCGTCGTCGGCGATCGCGAGGAGTCGCGGGGCCGCGGGCGGAAGGGTCAGGGTGAAGCGGTCCAGCGGCAGCGACAGGCCGGCGCCCAGCGCCTTCACCACCGCCTCCTTGCGGGTCCACAGCCCGGTGAAGCAGGCCTCGATCGCGCTCCGCGGTGCGGCCGCCAGCGCCGCAACCTCCTGAGCGGAGAAGTGCGCGCGCGCGATCCGCAGAGCGTCCGGGATCGGGCGCAGCGCCTCCACGTCGACGCCGATCGCGGTCCGCCGCGCGACGCCGACGAGGGCGCGCGTGCCCGAATGCGACAGGTTGAACCGCAGCGCGCCCGCGAGGCGCCCGGCCAGCTCCGGCTTCCCGGCCGGCCCGGTCGTGAAGGCGATCTCCGCCGGGGCGGCGTCGAGGGCGGCGGCCAGGATCAGGCGCAGGGCCGCGTGGCTCGCCCGGTAGCGGTCCCCGTCCTCCCGCCGCAGGAAGCGGTCGACACGCGCGGCTTCCTCCGGCGACAGCAGGGCCGCGCAGCAGGCAAGCCGCGCCTCGGACAGGGCGAGGTCGACGGTCCAGACGCGGTTTTCCGCGGCGGGACCCGGCTCCGTCACCGCCCATGCCGCACCGCTCATCGCCGGCCGCGCCGCGCATGCCGGACCCGGCGCGGCATGGACGCGCGTGACCGCCGATGGCGTCCGGCGGCCGAAGCACCCAAGCCGGGATGGCGGGCAGGAATCGCGAGCGTGTCCGAAAATCCCGGCCTAGGATGATCGCGGGATGGGTCGAGCGGATGCGTGGGCAATGAGCGGCCTTCACGAGCGACGGGGCGCGAGGATCGACCGGACGGCGCGGCCCCGCAAGCGGCGCCCCGCTTGAGCGGCGCGCCATGTCCGATTGCGCCGCGTCGGAGCCGCCTGTTGCCGACCCTTCGGAGCCGGCCGGCCCGCTACGGCGTGTTCTTTGCGACCTACTTCTACCAGGGGCTGATCGCCGGGTTCTCGCTCACCGCGCTCGCCAACCATCTCGCCGGGCAGGGCGTGTCGGCGACGGAGGTCGGCGTCCACTTCGCGGTGGCGGGCCTGCCCTGGACGGTGCAGCCGATCCTGTGGGGGCCGCTGGTCGACCGGGCGAGCGGCGCGGCGATGGGGCGCCGACGGGTCTGGAGCGTGCTGGCCGTCCTCGGCTGCCACGCGGCGCTCTGCGGATTGCTGCTGGTGCCGAACGAAGCGGCGCTCGGGCCCCTCGGCCTCGTCTTCCTCGGCCACAGCCTGTTCGCCGCGCTGCTCGATACCGCCTGCGACCGCATGGTGATGGACCACGTGCCGGAGGGGGAACTCGGCCGCATGAGCGCCTGCACGCGGGCTGGCTTCGTCACCGGCACCAGCCTCAGCGCCGGGCTGTTCGGCTGGATGCTGGCGGCGTACGGATTCACGGTCAGCGTCCGCTGGCTGCTCGCGGCCGGCGTCGCCGCGAGCCTGCCGGTGCTGCTGGTGCGCGAGGGGCCGGGCGACGCCCTGGTCTCGCTGGCGCGGCGCGGGCGCGAGGCGGCGGAGGCGCTGCCGTTCGGGCGCTTCCTGCGGCGGCTCGCGCTCGGCCTGCGCCGCCCGAGCGCCCTGCGGCTGATCGCCCTGTGCGTCTCGATCGACGGGGCGCTAGCCCTGTTCGAGGTGCCGTTCTCGGTCGATCTCGTCCAGGCGCAGGGCTGGGACGCCGCCGGCCTGTCGCGCCTCCAGGCCGGCCTCGCGCTCGCGGGCGGCACGCTCGGCGCCCTCGGCATCGGGCTGTGGTGCGACCGGTCCGGTCCGCTGCCGGCGCTCCGCACCCTGTTCCTGGCGAGTGCTGCGGCCTTTGCCGTCACCGCCGGCCTGATCGCGGCGGGGCTTGCGGGGCCGGCCGGTCCCGTGATCCTCGGCCTCACCAGCGTGCTGCCGGGCCTCCTCGTCGTCGCCCTGGTGCCGGCCCTGATGCGGGCGAGCCGCGGGCGCGCGGGCGCCGCGACCGAATTCGAGGTGTTCATGGCCGTGATGAACCTTGGCTCGGTCGCGGGCGGTGCGGCGTCGGGTCTCGTTGCGAGGATCCTGCCGCTGTCGGCCGTCGCGGGCTTGGCCGCCCTCGTCCTCCTCGCGAGCGCCGCGCTGGTCCGGCGTCCCGGCCTGATCGTCCCGAAGGATGCCGCTCGCGACGGCCCGGACGGGTCGTGAACCAACCCCGCCAAATGCGCGGGACGCCGCACGCGCCGGGGCTCACCCTTGCGGCCGGATGCGGTAGAAGCCCCGGCCGAACCCCGCGAAAACCCCTTCGACGATGTCCGAGCCCCAGCCAGACCCCCTCGACGCGGACGCGGCCCGCGCCCGCCACGCCGCCCTCTCGGCGGAGATCGCGGAGGCCGACCGGCTCTACCACCAGGAGGACGCCCCCGAGATCTCGGACGCGGCCTACGATCGCTTGCGCCGGGAACTGGAGACGCTGGAGGCCGGCTTCCCGGAGCTTGCCGGGACCGGCGCGGCGAGCGCGTCCGTCGGCGCCAAGCCCTCGGAAAAGTTCGCCAAGGTGCGCCACGCCGTGCCGATGCTCTCCCTCGGCAACGCGTTCACCGACGCGGAGGTCGAGGAGTTCGTCGCCCGCGTGCGCCGCTTCCTCAACCGGCCGGCCGATGAGGTCCTCGCCTTCACCGCCGAGCCGAAGATCGACGGGCTGTCGCTGTCGCTGCGCTACGAGGCCGGACGCCTCGTCACCGCGGCGACGCGGGGCGACGGCGAGACCGGCGAGAACGTCACCGCCAACGCCCGCGAGGTTCGCGACATCCCGCAGGCGCTGGCCGGCACGGGCTGGCCGGCGGTCTGCGAGGTGCGCGGCGAGGTCTACCTCTCGCACGCGGATTTCGCCGCGATCAACGCGCGCCAGGAGGCTGCCGGCAAGGCGCTGTTCGCCAACCCGCGCAACGCGGCGGCCGGCTCGCTGCGCCAGCTCGATCCGAGCATCACGGCGGCGCGCCCGCTGAAGTTCTTCGCGTATGCCTGGGGCGAGGTCGTGCCGCCGTTCGAGGGCACGCAATCGGCCGTGCTGGGGCGCTTTGCGGCGTGGGGCCTGCCGGTGAACCCGCGCACCGTGACCTGCGAAACCGCGGCGGAGATGATCGCGCACTACCAAAACATCGAGGCGGCGCGGTCGGGGCTCGGCTACGACATCGACGGCGTCGTCTACAAGGTCGACGATCTCGCCCTCCAGCGCCGCCTCGGCTTCGTCTCGCGCTCGCCCCGCTGGGCGCTCGCCCACAAGTTCGCGGCGCAGGCGGCTCGCACCGTGGTCGAGGGCATCGACATCAACGTCGGGCGCACCGGCTCGCTCAATCCGCTCGCCCGCCTGCGGCCGGTGACGGTCGGCGGCGTCGTGGTCTCGAACGCCACGCTCCACAACGAGGGCTACGTGAGGGGGGTCGGCGGCGACGGCGAGCCGATCCGCGAGGGCCGCGACATCCGCGTCGGCGACACGGTGATCGTGCTGCGGGCGGGCGACGTCATCCCCAAGGTGATGGACGTGGTGCTCGACGAGCGCCCGGCGGATGCGACGCCGTTCGTCTTCCCCGAGACCTGCCCGGCCTGCGGCAGCCGGGCGGTGCGCGAGATCAACCCGCGCACCGGCAAGCCCGACGCGGTGCGCCGCTGCACCGGCGGCCTGATCTGCCCGGCGCAAGGGGTGGAGCGGCTGAAGCACTTCGTCTCGCGCAACGGCTTCGACCTGGAGGGATTCGGGCAGACCTACATCGAGGTGCTGTTCGAGGCCGGCCTCGTGCGCCAGCCGGCCGACCTGTTCCGCCTCGATTTCGAGCGCCTCAAGGCGGCGATCGTCGCGCGGCGCGAGGCCCTGTCCGCGGAACGCCGTGCCGAGGGCGTCCCCGCGCCCAAGAAGCCGACGAAGAAGAAGGGCGAGGAGGAGGACAAGGCGATCCACAACCTGCTGGCGGCGGTCGCCGACCGCCGGACCCTGCCGATGAACCGCTTCCTGTTCGCGCTGGGCATTCCCGATATCGGCGAGTCGACCGCCAAGGCCCTGGCCAAGCGGTTCTCCGACATGTCCGCCCTGGTCGCTGCCGTCACTGCCGCGGCGGGCGCGCGGGCCGGCGCGGACTGGATCGAATTCTCGGCCGTGCCGCGGATCGGGCCGACCACCCGCGACCGCCTGCTGGAGGCCGGCCTGCCCGGGGAGACCGCGGGCGATGCCGCGGAACCCGAGTCCGAAGCCGCGGCGAAAATCCGGTTCAGCACGAGCCAGCGCGCGAGCCTGCTCGGCCATTACGGCAGCGAGGCCGCGATCCATGAAGCGATTGCGAAGGCCGCGGACCAGCGCCCCGGCGACGCCTACCGGGTCTTCGCCGACGACAGCGAGATCGGCCCGGTGGCGACCGATTCGCTGATCGCCTTCTTCGCCGAGCCGCACAACGCTGCCGCCGTCCAGGCGCTGCGCGACGAGGTCTCGGTCGAACCCATGGCGGCCGCCGCGCAGGCCGCGGCGTTCGCCGGCAAGACCGTCGTGTTCACGGGAACGCTGGAGCGGATGACGCGCAACGAGGCCAGGGCGGTCGCCGAGCGGCTCGGCGCCAAGGTCTCGGGCTCGGTCTCGGCCAAGACCGACCTCGTCGTGGCCGGGCCCGGCGCCGGCTCCAAGCTCAAGGATGCCGAGACGCATGGGGTGGCAGTCGTCTCGGAGGAGGCATGGCTCGCGATGGTCGCGGACGCTTGAAGCGCGCCCGGGCCGGTCATAGACCGGGAGCCATGAGCGGCTTCAGTCCGATGCCAGTGTCGCCCGTCCCGCCTCGATCATCGGGGACGCACGGGTCCCTTCACCCATCCCTTCTCCCATGGGAAGAAGGACAGGATGAGGGGTGTGAGCTTTCCGGACGACGCACGCCCCTCACCCCAGCCCTCTCCCCCTGGGAGAGAGAGCCGCGTCGTGGTGCTCGAAGCGCATGACCGTCGTCGCCCTCGACTTCGAGACGGCCAACGAGCGGCGCGACAGCGCCTGCGCGGTCGGGCTCGCCTGGATCGCGGACGGCCGCGTGGTGCGCCGGGCCTCGCGGCTGATCCGGCCGCCGGAGCTGCGGTTCGCGCCCGGCAACATCCGCGTCCACGGCATCCTGCCGGCGGACGTGCGCGCCCAGCCCGGCTTCGGCGACGTGATGGCGGAGTTCCTGCCGGACCTGACGGACGGGCTGATCCTGGCCCACAACGCGTCCTTCGACATCGGCGTGCTGCGCGCCTCGCTCGCCGCCTGCGGCTTGGCCGTGCCGCCGCTCTCCTATTTCTGCACGCTTCAGATCGCGCGAAAGGTGTTTCCGGACCCCGGCGGCTGCGGCCTCGGCAAGGTCGCGGGACGGCTCGGCATTCGGTTCGAGCACCACGACGCGGGCGAGGACGCCTATGCCTGTGCCGAGATCGCGCTCGCCGCCATGCGGGAGACGGGCGCCGCGAACCTGCCCGCGCTCGCGCGGACGATCGGCCTGTCGGTGACGCGCGTGGCCGGCCAAGCGCCGCGCCCGCGGGCCGGCGCCATCACCGACCGTCTGCTGCGAGGCTTTCGCCCGCCGCCGGGACCTGCCCCGTTGCGCTTCACCGTCCGCGGCAGCACGGGGAGCCGGTACGAGGTGACCGTGGAGGATCGGTCCGGCACACCGCAGATGCGCTGCACCTGCACGGCCGGCCGCTACGGCGTGCGCTGCCGCCACGTGAAGGCCCTCGTGGTGGGCGACGTCACCGACCTGCTGTCGGGGAACCTCGGCGATGTCGAAGGCCTGCGCCGCCTCTTCGCGGCGCGCAGCGGCGAGGCGGTCGGCGGCTGACGGGCCGCGGCGGGAGAGCGGCTGATGGCCGGGGCGGGATTTCGCGCCGATCTCGCGGCCCGGCTGGCGGCCGGGCCGGTTGCGGCGATCGCCGAGAGGCTGGTGCCCGACTTCGCGTGGCTCG
>NZ_CAXTBY010000166.1:0-6169 GCF_964242245.1 uncultured Methylobacterium sp.
CGGCGTCGACAAGCAGCTCTGGTTCCTCGAAGCCCACGTCCAGGAGCCGACCGGCACCATGCGCGACGGCGACCACACCGGGAAGCGCTGAGGGCTCCACGACCCTGTCCGCGGGAGGAGGCACCGTCCTCCGGCGCCTCCTCCCGCGGCCGCTCCGGCCGGACGCATTTCAGGGTGCAGGCCGTCGCCCTCAAATCCTGCGCGACGGCCATCGCGGCATGGATCAGGGCGAGGTCACCGAGCGCCCGGGGCAGGTTGCCGGGGATTATCCCGGTCCGGAGTCGACCTGCTCCGTGAGCAGGCCCAGGTTGCCGCCGCAGGACTCCGGCATGGCGTCCATCCGGCGCGCGGCGGGGACTGCTGCGCCCGTCGCCGAGGGCGGAGTACCGGGCGAGAAGAGGGACCGGTGCCCGCGCACGCTCCGCGGTGTCGCTCAGGACGGGTGCCTCACGGCAGGTGATTGCCGCCGGTGGCGCCGTAGACCTCGCCGGTGACGTAGCTCGATTCCTGCGAGGCCAGCAGCACGTAGAGCGGCGCCATCTCGGCCGGCTGGCCGGGCCGGCCGAGCGGGGTCTGCCCGCCGAAGTCGGGGATCTTCTTGCGCGGCTGCCCGCCGCTCGACTGGAGCGGGGTCCAGACCGGGCCCGGCGCCACGGCGTTCACGCGGATGCCCTTGCCCGCCACCTGCTTGGCGAGCGCATGCGTGAAGGCGGTGATCGCCGCCTTCGAGGACGCGTAGTCGAGCAGGCTCGGAGACGGCTGGTAGCTCTGAATCGACGTCGTGTTGATGATGGTGGCGCCCGGCGGCATGTGCGGCAGCGCCGCCTTGCACAGCAGAACATCGCCGTGACGTTGGTGCGGAAGGTGGCCTCGAACTGCGCGGTGGTGAGGTCGGCGATCGCATCGACCGCGCTCTGCTTGCCGGCGACGTTGGCCAGGATGTCGAGGCCGCCGAGCGCGGCGACCGTCTTCTCGATCAGCGTCGTGCAGAAGGCCTCGTCGTCGAGGTCGCCCGGCAGCGCCACCGCCTTGCGGCCGGCGGCCTCGACCAGCGCGACGACCACCTTCGCGTCCTCTTCCTCCTCGGGCAGGTAGGTGAGCACGAGGTCGGCGCCCTCGCGGGCGAACGCGATGGCGACTGCGCGCCCGATGCCGCTGTCCGCGCCGGTGACGAGCGCACGCCGCCCGGCAAGTCTGCCGAAGCCCCGGTAGCTGTCCTCGCCGTGGTCGGGCTTGGGCACCATGTCCTGGGCCAAGCCGGGTGCCGATTGCGGCTGGTCCTCGAACTTGGGCTGCGGGTACTGCTTGGTCGGGTCCTGCATCGCGTACTGGTTCGGGGTGGCGGCCATCGACCTGGTTCCTCTTGAGCGTTGCGGGTTGGGCGCGATCCGAGCCTCGGGTCGATCCGGCGCGAGGGGGCGAAGTCCTAGTTCTTCGGGACCTTCTCCTTGCCTCGACCGGGATTGGAGGTGTTCACGAGGTCCGGCGACGCCTTAGCGGCCAGCGTTTCCCGCTGCGCGGACGTGTCGATGCGCTTCGTGCGCGTGAACGGCTCCAGGGTCACGGAGGCGCCGGTCTTCAGGGCCTTCAGCACGCCCTCCAGCACGCGCACGTCGGCAAAACCCTCCGCGCCGTCCGGCTCGACTTGCCGGTCGTTCAGGATGCAGTCCGAGAAGGACTTCATCTGGCCGCCGAAATGGTCGGTGTTCTTGAAGCTCTCGCGGCTCTTGGATTCGCCCAGGGTGATCGCCTGCTCCAGCGGCTTGCCGTACATGTAGCCGGGGTTCACCTGCACGCTGCCCTTGGTGCCGACGACGGTGTAGGCGTCGAGCGCGTTGCCGTAGTACGAGATCACGAACTGCGCGAGACGGTTGCCGGCGAAGCGCAGCGTCACCGCGACGGTGTCGTCGAAGTCGCCGAAGCCCGCCTCCGGGTGGCGCGTGCCCACGGCCGAGACCACCTCGGTCGGCTCGGCGCCGAAGACGTAGCGGGCCGCGTTGACGGGGTAGGGGCCCATGTCGAGCACCGGGCCGGCCGCATCGCCGCTGCGGGCGCGGTGGTTCTCGGTCGAGACGAGCTGGGTGAAGGTCGAGGTGAACAGGTGCACCTCGCCGAGATCCCCGGACCGGATCAGGTCGAGGGTGGCGAGCGTCGCGGGCTCGAAGTGCAGGCGGTAGGCGACCATCAGCTTGGCGGTCGAGGCCGCCTCGGCCTCCAGGATCTCGCGGCACTTCGCGGTCGAGACTTCCAGCGGCTTCTCGACGAGAACGTGGATTCCGGCCTTGAGCGCCGGGATCACGAACTCGGCGTGGCGCCAGTTCGGCGTCGCGAGGTAGAGCGCGTCGATCGTGCCCGAGCTGAGGAGCTCGCCGAAGCGGTCGTAGGTGTAGCGGTCGGCGACGCCGTAGCGCTCGCCCACCAGCCGCGCCTTCTCGGGATCGTCCGTGACGAGGGCGGTGACCTCGGAATTGCCGGTGTGCGCGATGCCCGGCAGCATCGCCTCCTGCGCGATGTCGCCGAGGCCGACGACGGCGTAGCGGACCTTCTTGCCCAGGCCCAGGGCCGACAGGATGCTCATGGTCTTCCCGATCTCGATGCGTGATGGGCGGGCGTGGAACGGCCCCCTGCGAGGATTCTGCTCCAACGCGGCGGAGGTGCGCGCCATGCCGTCAGCGCCCCCGCGGCGCAACGACGCCGACCCGCGGAGGCGGGGCGTGGAGACGTCGCCGTCAGCCGCCCGTCGTCATCACGGAGCCGCCGTCGACGCGCACGTAGCTGCCGGTGATGAAGCTTGCCTGCTCGGAGCACAGAAAGGCCACGGCGGCGGCGACTTCCTCGGCCCGGCCGCGGCGCTTGGCCACGATGCCGGGACGCTCCGCGTCCAGCGTCTGCCGGATCGCCGCGTCGAAGGAGACGCCCTTCTCCTTGGACTTCTTCCGCATCTGCGCGTCCGTCATCGGCGTGGCGATGAAGGCGGGAGCCACCGCGTTCACCAGGACGCCGTCCGGCCCGTAGGCCTTCGAGAGACCCTTGGCGAGGTTCATGACGCCGGCCTTGGCGGCGGCGTAGGGCAGTTCCTCGACATAGGGCTGCACCGCGTCCTCGGAGGAGAACAGCACGACGCGGCCCCAGCCGGCCGCGCGCATGCCCGGGATGAAGGCGCGCGCCGTGCGCACGGCGGCCATCAGGTCGATCTGGATCGCCTCTAGCCGATCGTCGTCGGTAAGATCCAGGAAGTCGCCGGACGCCCCCGTGATGCCGGCGGCCTGGACCAGGATCGTCGGCTTGGCGTCGAAGGCCATGTTGGCGAACGCCGCGAGCACCTCGGCGCCCCCCGTTCCGCTCAGGTCGGCCGCCACCGCCCGGACCTCGCCGAGGACCGCCAGTTGCCGGGCCGCGGCCTGGATCTTCTCCGCGTCGCGGTCGGTGAGCACGACCTTCACGCCCTCGCACAGGAGGTATTCCGGTCTTGTAGCCCATGCCGGAATCGCTGCCGGTGACGACGGCGACGCGTCCGCTGATGCCGAGATCCATCTGTTTGCCTCCGAATGTGGCCTCTGGATGTGTGGAGTTTCGCAGTGCCGCGCGTTGCGGGCGGTCGCGTCAGGCCGGCACCGTCCCCGGACCGATGCCCGCGCAGACCATCGCGAGGGAAGACGGGTCCTCGAACATGGAACTCTTCCGTCGGCGCGGCCGGCGTCCCCGGTGCCGGGTGATCCCCGCGCATCGGAAACGATGCCTGCCCGTGAAAGCCGGGACCGAGGCCGACTGTTCCCGCTGGCGCGATCGGGCAACCGCATCGTCGCCGTCGTCCAGCAGCGACCGATGCTCGGCGCCGCAGCCCTCCGTTGCGTCAGCCCCCTGGCATGGATCGCGCGGGGATCGTAAAGCCGGCCCATGCCGAACCCATCCCAGACGCGCCGCCCGCTGGTCCTCGCTGCGGTGATGGCGGCGATGTTCATGATCGCCATCGAGGCCACGATCGTCTCGACCGCCATGCCGCAGATCGCCGGCCAGCTCGGCGACCTCCACCTCTACGCCTGGGTATTCGCCGCCTTCCTGCTGACCCAGACCGCAACGACCGTGGTGTTCGGCAAGCTGTCCGACCTCTACGGCCGGCGGCCCGTGCTGCTGTTCGGCATCGCCGTGTTCCTCCTCGGCTCGGCCCTGTGCGGGCTGGCGTGGTCGATGCCCTCGCTGATCCTGTTCCGGCTCGTTCAGGGCGTCGGCGCCGGTGCCGTCCAGCCGGTCAGCCTCACGGTGGTCGGCGACCTCTATCCCGCGCGGGAACGCGGACGCGTGCAGGGCTACCTCGCAAGCGTATGGGGCGTCTCGTCGGTCGCCGGGCCGCTGGTGGGCGGCCTCATCATCGGGCACCTGAGCTGGCCCTGGGTGTTCTGGATCAACCTTCCGGTCGGCGTCGTGGCCGCGATCCTGTTCGTGCTCTTCCTGCGCGAGGGCGTCGAGCGGCGTACCCGGCGCATCGACGCCCTCGGCGCGGCCCTGTTCACCCTGGCGATCGCGGCGCTGATGATCGCGCTCACCGAATCCGGCACGTCGGGGGCGGCGACCGCCTGGGCCGGGCTCGTCTTCGTCGTCGCGAGCATCCTCTTCGTGCTGCAGGAGCGCCGCGCCGCCGATCCCATGCTGGACTTCCGCCTGTGGGCCCAGCGCCCCATCGCCACCGCCAACGCCGCGACGCTCCTGTCGGGCATGACGATCATCGGGCTGACCGCCTTCCTGCCCATGTACGTCCAGGGCGTGCTGCGGCAGTCGCCGCTGGTGGCCGGCTTCACCCTCACCCTGATGGTGTTCGGCTGGCCGATCGGCGCGACGCTGGCGGCGCGCAACTTCGTGCGCTTCGGGCTCCGGCCGACGCTGCTCCTGGGCGCCGCCCTGCTGCCCTTCGGTGCGGGCGCCTTCGTGGGCCTGGGCGCTGCGACCTCGCCCGCCGTCGCGGCGGCGGGCTCGATCGTCATGGGGCTCGGCATGGGCTTCCTGTCGACCGCCGCCATCGTGATCATCCAGGACAGCGTGACCTGGGCGCAACGCGGCTCGGCCACCGCCTCCAACATCTTCTCGCGCAACCTCGGCTCGACCCTGGGCGCGACCGCGCTCGGGGCCGTGCTGAACTATCGTCTGGCCCATCCGGGCAGCGGCGCGACGGTGAGCGCCGACCAGCTCCGGCGCCTGCTGGACGATCCCGCCAGCCTCGGCAGCGCGGCGGACGCTGCCCGGGCCGGGCTGCAGCACGCCCTGCACGGCACCTTCTGGACGGTCTTCGCCATCGCCCTGCTGACCCTGCTCCTCGCGCTGCTGGTGCCGCGGGTGACGCTGGCCGAGGCTGCGCCGTCCGCGGATGGGCCGCCCGCGCTGGCGGCGGAGTAGGGCCGGCGCCATGGCGAAACCCGTGATCGGCGTCATCGGCAATGCGCGCGTGATCGACGAGCGATTCCCCGCGCAGATCGTGGGCGAGAACAACCTGCGCGCGGTGGCCGAGGTGGCGCAGGCCCTGCCGCTGATGTTTGCCGGGACGCCCGCCATCACGGACATCGCGGAGCTGCTCGACGCGGTCGACGGCGTACTGCTGACGGGCGCGCGCGCCAACGTTCATCCGGCGCGCTTCCGCGTCGCGCCGCATGCCGGCCACGAGCCCTACGACGAAGACCGCGACGGCTTGGCGCTGCCGCTGATCGAGGCCTGCGTCGCGCGCGGCGTGCCGCTGTTCGGCATCTGCCGCGGCTTCCAGGAGATGAACGTCGCCTTCGGGGGCAGCCTGCACCCCGAGATCCGCGACCTGCCCGGGCGCCTGAACCACCGGATGCCGCGGCTCGACACCGGCGAGATCCACCCGGACCCGGAGGTCGTCTTCGCCGACCGCCACGACGTTCGCCTCGTGACGGGCGGCGTGTTCGCGGGGCTCCTCGGCTGCGCGCGCATCCGGGTGAACTCCCTGCACGGCCAGGGCATCCTCGATCCCGGCGCGCGGGTCGTGGTGGAGGGCGTCGCGGAGGACGGGACGATCGAGGCGATCCGGATCGCCGAAGCCCCGGGCTTCGCGCTGGGCGTGCAGTGGCACGCGGAGCACGATCCGCAGACCAACCCGGTCAACCGCGCGCTCTTCCGGGCGTTCGGGGCCGCCGTCGCGGCGCGCGGGCGGGCCGTCTAG
>NZ_CAXTBY010000167.1:0-2016 GCF_964242245.1 uncultured Methylobacterium sp.
CTGATGGAGGCGATGCGCCACGCCGTGCTCGGCGGCGGCAAGCGCCTGCGCCCGTTCCTCGCGGTCGAGACCGCGCGGATGCTCGGCGGCCCCGAGGCCGGGGCGCTCGCGGCCGGTGCCGGCGTCGAGCTGGTCCACTGCTACAGCCTCGTCCACGACGACCTGCCCGCCATGGACGACGACGACCTGCGCCGCGGCAAGCCCACCGTGCACAAGGCCTACGACGAGGCCACCGCGATCCTCGTCGGCGATGCGCTCCAGACGCTGGCCTTCGAGATCCTGGCCGATCCGGCGTGGCAGCCCGACCCCGCGATCCGCGCCGACCTCGTGCTCGGGCTGGCGCGCGCCTCGGGGCTCGGCGGCATGGTCGGCGGCCAGCTCCTCGACCTCGGCGCCGAGGGGCGCTTCGGCCCGGTGCAGCTCGACGTGGACGACACCCTCCGGCTCCAGGCGATGAAGACCGGTGCGATCCTCGCCTTTTCCGTCGAGGCCGGCGCGATCGTCGGCGGGGCGACGAGGCCTGAGCGCGCCGCGCTCCTGCGCTACGGCCTCGCGCTCGGCCAAGCCTTCCAGATCGCCGACGACATCCTCGACCGCGAGGCTTCACCCGAAGCGATGGGCAAGGCCACCGGCAAGGACAAGGACGCCGGCAAGGCGACGCTGGTCGACCGCCTCGGCCTCGACGGCGCGCGGGCCGAGTGCGACCGGCTGGTCGGCGTGTGCGAGGACGCGGTGTCGCCCTGGGGCGAGCGCGCGCGGACGCTGTGCGAGGCGGCGCGCTTCACGGTGGCGCGGAAGGTCTGACCATCGCGCCGGCGGTGCAGAGGTCCGTCGCGGTGGCCGACGTGTCGCGCGGTGGTTCCTCACCGCGCAGCGATGCGATCGGGCGCGCGCCACGCATCGATCTCGACTGGCTTCGGATCATCGCCTTCGCGATCCTGATCTTTTATCACGTCGGCCTGCTCTACCTTCCCTGGTCCTATCACGCGAAGAGCGCGCACAGCGTCCCAGTGATCGAACCGCTGATGCGGCTGGTCAATCCGTGGCGGCTTCTCCTTCTTTTCCTGATCTCCGGGTGCGCGACGCGCTTCCTGGCGCACCGGCTGAAACCCGTGCCACTCCTCGCCAGTCGTTCGGTGCGGCTCCTGATCCCGCTGCTGTTCGGCATCCTCGTGGTCGTGCCGCCGCAATCCTACGTCCAGGCGGTCGAACAATTCGGATACCGCGGGGATATGCTGCACTTCTACAGCGCCGATTACCTCGGCGGGTCGAAGCGAATCTGCGCAGGGACGTGCCTCTCGCTGCCGACCTGGAACCATCTCTGGTTCGTTCTCTACCTGTACGCCTATACCGTCGTGCTGATCGGCCTGACGATCCTGCTGCGGCCGATCCGAACGATGCTGACGACGCTCGCGGACGGCCTCGCATCGAGCGGCGCCATCGTCATCCTGCCCGTCCTCGTGCTCGTCGTGGCGAGAGCCGCTCTTCTACGGACATTCCCCCCGAACGACGCCTTCCTCGGCGACTGGTACGATCACGCGGTTTATTACGCCTTCTTCCTGCTCGGTTACCTGATCGCTGAGCAGGACACCGCCTGGAACGTTCTGGACCGACTCCGCTGGCCTGCGCTGATCCTCGCCTCGGCGACCTCGGCCATCGCATGGCCGATCGACGCGACATCGCCGTTTCCAACTTGGTCCGGAGTCCTGCACCATCACGACACCGTCGCCGTCCCGCTCTATCAGTGGAGCGTGATCGTGGCGGTCATCGCATTCGGGCGGCGCTGGCTGCCCTGCACGGATGGTCCATGGCGGCGCTATCTCGCTGCGGCCGTGTTTCCCTTCTACCTCGTGCACCAGACGGCGATCGTACTCGCGGCCTATGCCCTCCGCGACGCGGGATGGCCCGCGGCGCCGGAAGCGGCCATCATCGTACTCGTGACGGCGGCGACCTGTGTCGTCGCCTTCGAGATGGCGCGCCGCAGCCGATGGTTACGGCCGTTGTTCGGTCTGCGTC
>NZ_CAXTBY010000167.1:2116-6144 GCF_964242245.1 uncultured Methylobacterium sp.
GCTCGCCGAGACCGGGCTCGCCCGCTTCGAGACCGAGACCGACCGCGTCGGCGGCGCGGCGATCGACGCGCACGGCAAGCCGCTGTCGGACGCGACGCTGGCCAGGGCCGACGCGGCCGACGCGATCCTGCTCGGCGCCGTCGGCGGCCCGAAGTGGAATGGGGTCGCCTACGAGATCCGCCCCGAGGCCGGGCTGCTGCGCCTGCGCAAGGACCTCGGCCTGTTCGCCAACCTCCGGCCCGCGATCTGCTACCCGGCGCTCGCCGACGCCTCGGCGCTCAAGCGCGAGCTGGTCGAGGGCCTCGACATCATGATCGTGCGCGAGCTCACCGGCGGCGTGTACTTCGGCGAGCCGAAGGCGATCACGATTTTGCCGGACGGCACGAAGCGGGCCGTCGACACGCAGGTCTACACCACGGGCGAGATCGAGCGGATCGCCCACGTCGCCTTCGATCTGGCCGGCAAGCGCGGCGGCCGGGTGGCATCGGCCGAGAAGCACAACGTGATGAAGTCCGGCGTCCTGTGGAAGGAGGTCGTGACGCGGGTGCACGCCGAGCACTACGCCGGCATCGAACTGGAGCACGTGCTCGCCGACAACTGCGCCATGCAGCTTGTGCGCCGGCCCAAGCAGTTCGACGTGCTGGTGACCGATAACCTGTTCGGCGACGTGCTGTCGGACGTCGCCGCGATGCTGACCGGCTCGCTCGGCATGCTGCCCTCGGCCTCGCTGGGCGCGCTCGACGCGCGCGGCACCCGCAAGGCGCTGTACGAGCCGGTGCACGGCTCGGCCCCCGACATCGCCGGCCAGGACAAGGCCAACCCGATCGCGATGATCGGCTCGCTCGCCATGTGCCTGCGCTACTCGTTCGGCTTGGGCGAAGTCGCCGACCTTGTCGACGGCGCGATCACCGCGACGCTTGCCGGCGGCGCGCGCACCGCGGACATCGCGGGCGAGGGCGCCGCGCCGATCGGCACCCGCGACATGGCGGAGCGGATCGCCGCCGCCCTGCGCGCGAGCGCCGCCTGACCCGCCAACGAAGAGGGCGCGCAGGTTTCCCTGCGCGCCCCGGTCGAAGTGCGATGGCTGGGCGCTCTCAGTACGGGTTGCCGTAGCGGGAGGCGTAGGAAGTCGGATCGATCCGGTCGATGCCCGAGAAGTCGATGTTGCGGATCGCGCCGGAGCGCGAGCCGATGAACGGTCCGTTGGTGATCGGATCGGGCAGGATGCCGGCGCCGTAGCGGTCGCTGCGGCCGTAGGGCGGGCTCAGGATGTTCGACTGCGCGATCAGCACCGGATTGGTGGCGGGGTTGCTGACCGAACCATTGCCCGGCTCGACGACGTTGCCGGCATCGAGCCAGCTCCGCGGGCGGATGCGGATCGGCAGCGGGCGGCTGACGCGGTAGCCGGGGCCGAACCCGTCCTGGGCCTCAGCGGTGCCGGCGAATCCGAGACCCGAGATAGCGAGGGCGCCCAGCAGGGCGATCTTGAGCGAGCGCATGACGCACCTTGGTTGAATGCGGGATCGTGTGTGGCATTCAGAGATTAAGAATCCCCGGTGCCTTCTGGGGAGGAGACGCCCGGGCGCGGCCGTAGTTCCGACCTCTCGGCTCAGCTTGCGCGCTTTGCCGTATTATGGCCGCATTTCGCCGCCGGCCGGGTGTCTCGCGGATAACCGCCGCCGGCCGATCGACCCGGTCCGGCCCGCGGGGTCGCTCGCGGAGATCGTGCGGGCCGACGCGCAGGTCGGATCGCGTCGGCGCTCGGCCTGCGCGAACACCGCCTGCATCGCTTGGTCGGTGCGGTCGTCGAGGGACAGTCCGTCGAGGGTGCAGGCGAGCGTGCGCGGCTCGGGCGGCTGGCCGAGCGGCGCGCAGAGCCAGCCGTCGAGGCGGATCGGCAGGGCTTCGACGCTGGAAAAGCCCGTGCAGACCCGGCGGGGCGGGCCGGCGAGCGTCGCCTCCAGGGTCTCCATCGCGCCGAACTTGGTCGCGATCCGCCCGCGCGCGCCGGTGCGGACGACGGACAGCGATCCCTCCGCAGCCCGGCGGACGAGCGTCACGAACAGGCTCGGCGTCGCCGCCGCGGCGGCCCGCGTCAACGTCAGGCGCAGGTGCGCCGCCTCGATCGACGGGAAATCGCCACGGCTGATCGTGTCCGCGTTGGGACCGCCCGCGGGCTCGACGCGCACCGGCTCGGCATCCCCCGTATCGAGGCGCAGACGTCCGCTCACCGGGATCGGCGCGGCCGGACGCGCCGGCGGCGGGGCCGAGGGCACGAACGCGATGCCGAGGCCGGAGCCGGGCATCGGCGCCGGTACGGGCGGGTGGGCGCGCATCGTCTCGCGGGACAGCAGGCTCAACGTCCCGATCAGCGCGGCGCAGCCGAGGATGCGGCCGGCGAGCGCGAGCACCCATAGCCGCCGCGGCGGGCGGGCTTCCGAGGCAAGGTCGGGCTCGTGGACATCTCGGTCTCTGACCATCGGATTCGATCGCGCTTCGGGGGAATCCCCCCCGCATCGCCAACATCATCGATCCCCACCGCCTCTCACCGGGTTTCGGGACCTGCCGCGTCGCGGTCTTTCTCGCTGCCAAGGTGAACCGAACCTTCTCGGCAGGCATCCGCGAGACGGCAGCGCTTGACAGGTTCCGTCACCCGGCGCCTTGCTCCCGCTTCCTGAGACCCCACCTTCTCGGCACGGGGCGCGGATGGTTCACGCCCGGAGGCGCCCCGGCCCGCGTCCGGCCGGCGGAGCGCGAACGGGCGCCGGGACGCACCGGGCCAAGCGGAGTCTTCTGAGATGGGCTACAAGGTCGCCATCGTCGGCGCCACGGGGAACGTGGGCCGCGAGATGCTGGACATCCTGGCCGAGCGGGCGTTCCCCGCCGACGAGGTCGTGGCGCTGGCCTCGCGCCGCAGCCAGGGCCAGGAGGTCTCCTTCGGCGACAAGATCCTCAAGGTCAAAGCGCTCGACGCCCACGACTTCTCCGACACCGACATCTGCCTGATGTCGGCCGGCGGCGAGACCTCGAAGGAATGGTCGCCCCGCATCGGCGCGCAGGGCTGCGTCGTCATCGATAACTCGTCGGCGTTCCGCTACGATTCGGACGTGCCGCTGATCGTGCCCGAGGTGAACGCCGACGCGGTGGTGGGCTTCTCCAAGCGCAACATCATCGCCAACCCGAACTGCTCGACCGCCCAGCTCGTCGTCGCCCTGAAGCCCCTGCACGACGCTGCCAGGATCAAGCGGGTGGTGATCGCGACCTACCAGTCGGTCTCCGGCGCCGGCAAGGAGGCGATGGACGAGCTGTTCAACCAGACCCGCGCGGTGTTCACGGCGGGCGAGGTGAAATCCGAAAAATTCACCAAGCGCATCGCCTTCAACGTCATCCCGCACATCGACGTGTTCATGGAGGACGGCTACACCAAGGAGGAGTGGAAGCTGGTCGCCGAGACCAAGAAGATGCTCGACCCGAAGATCAAGCTCACCGCCACCGCCGTGCGCGTGCCGGTGTTCATCGGGCACGCCGAGGCGGTCAACGTCGAGTTCGAGCACCCGATCAGCCCGGAGCAGGCCACCGCGATCCTGCGCTCGGCGCCGGGCATCCTCGTGATCGACAAGCGCGAGGACGGCGGCTACATGACCCCGCACGAGGCGGCCGGCGAGGACGCGACCTACGTCTCGCGCATCCGCGAGGACGCGACGGTGGAGAACGGCCTGAACTTCTGGTGCGTCTCGGACAACCTGCGAAAAGGGGCGGCGCTGAACACGGTGCAGATCGCTGAGCTGCTGATCAACCGCAAGCTGCTCGGCCGGGCCAAGCGCGCGGCCTGATCGTCCTCACGAGGGTCCCGCGCGCGCGATCCGGGGGGACGGTCGGACCGGGCGATCCGGGACAAGGCGTCGTCTCGGTGGCGCGACGGCGCCCTTCCCGATTCGACGCCGGTCCGGGCGGCGGTGCGAGGGTCAGGCGCATGAGAGCGGTTCATCTTCTTGCGTTGGGTGCAGGTCTGGCGGCGTCGACGCCAG
>NZ_CAXTBY010000168.1:0-6056 GCF_964242245.1 uncultured Methylobacterium sp.
CCGGCGCGTCGGGCCGTCGCCCGGGGCGGTGGCGGCTGAGCCACCGACGCGGGCACCGCCCCGCCGCCCCAAGCCTTCCGGTTCAGCCACCGCAAGGCCCCCATCCGTATGGGCGGCAGGTCACGGATCAAAAGCATGAATTAGGATAAAAGTCAAGAAAAATCGGCGTGCGCACGCGGTCCATCCCGGGTGCCGGCGCGGGCGCTGCCGATCATGAACGTGCGGGCAGGCGGCCGGAGCCGCCGTCCCGGGCCTTGACGCGGCCCCCCGCCCCGTCCTTGCCTCACGCGACTGCGCCCCGAGCCGAGCGAGCCCCTTGACCGATCCCGCCCCCTATCCCCGCGACCTCGTCGGCTACGGCCGCAATCCCCCGCACGCCGACTGGCCGGGCGGCGCCCGCATCGCCGTGCAGATCGTGCTGAACTACGAGGAGGGCGCCGAGGCCTGCATCCTGCACGGGGACGCGGCCTCCGAGGCGTTCCTGTCCGAGATCGTCGGGGCGCAGCCCTGGCCCGGGCAGCGCCACATGAACATGGAGTCGCTCTACGAGTACGGCGCGCGGGCCGGGTTCTGGCGCCTGTGGCGGCTGTTCACGGAGCGCGCCGTGCCGGTCACCGTGTTCGGGGTGGCCAACGCCCTGGCGCGCAACCCGGAGGCGGTGGCCGCCATGCGGGAGGCCGCGTGGGAGATCGCCAGCCACGGCCTCAAGTGGGTCGACCTGCGCGACTACGCCCGGGAGGAGGAGAGCGCCGCCATGGACGCGGCGATCCGCATCCACACCGCGGTCACGGGCGCGCGGCCGGAGGGCTGGTACTCCGGCAGGTCCTCGATCCACACCCTCGAACTCGGCTTGGCGCGCGGCTTCACCTACCTCTCCGATTCCTACGCCGACGACCTGCCCTACTGGCTCCGCGGAGCGGCCGGCACCGGCCTCGTCGTGCCCTACACCCTGGACGCCAACGACATGCGGTTCGCAGCCGCGCAGGGCTTCAACTCCGGCGACCAGTTCTTCGCCTACCTGCGCGATTCCTTCGACGTGCTGTACGCCGAAGGCGAGCGCGCGCCGAAGATGCTGTCGGTCGGCCTCCACTGCCGCCTCGTCGGGCGGCCCGGGCGGACGGCCGCGCTCATGCGCTTCCTCGACCACGTCGCGGCGCACGACGGCGTGTGGCTCGCCCGCCGCATCGACATCGCCCGCCACTGGATCGCCCGCCACCCGGCGGCGTGATTCGTGCTCCCCGCCGCGAGCCCTTCGAGAGACGCACCATGACGACCACCATCGACGGCCGCACCCTCACCGCCGCGGACGTGATGGCCGTGGCAAGGCCGAATGCTGCCGGGACCCGCTCCACGGCCGTCCTCGATGCGGCTGCGCGCAGCGACCTCGTCGGGGCGCGGGACTACATCGAGGCGCACTTCATGCGCGACGACGCGCCGCTGATGTACTCCTTCAACACCGGCGTCGGCCTGTTCAAGGACCAGCGCGTGCGGCTCGACGAGATGCAGGCCTACCAGCGGCTCACCGTCTACGCCCACGCCACCGGCATGGGCGAGCCCTTCGACGCGGAGACTGTCCGCGCCACCATGCTGCTGCGCGCCAACGCCTTCGCCTCGAACTATTCCGGGCCGCGCGTCGCGGTGGTCGACCGGCTGCTCGCCTGCCTCAACGCCGGGCTCGTCCCCGTCATCCCGTCGAAGGGCTCGGTCGGCGCGTCGGGCGACCTCGCGCCGCTCGCGCATCTGGCCGGCGCCATCTGCGGCTTCGCCGAGGCCGAGGCCTTCTTCGAAGGGCGCCGGATGCCGGCCCGCGCGGCGCTGGAGGCCGCGGGGCTCGGCCCGGACTTCCCCCTGGAGGCCAAGGACGCGTCCGCGCTGATCAACGGCTCGACGGTGTCGCTCGCCGTCGGCGTGCTGGCGCTGGAGGACATGAAGCGGGTGCTCAAGCACGCGGAGATCGCCCTGGCGCTGACCCTGGAATGCCTTCGGGCGGAGAAGGCCGCCTTCGATCCGCGGGTACACGCGGCCCGGCCCCACCGGGGACAGGCGGCCTCGGCCCGCAACGTCCTGCGGATGATCGGCGATTCGCGGCGCTGCACCGAATCGGCCCGGCTGACCGTGTTCCCGGACGAGGCCCGCGCGCCCGGCCAAGCCCCGTCCCCGCGGGTGCAGGACGTCTACTCGCTCCGGTGCGCGCCGCAGGTGCACGGGCCGGTGCGCGAGGCGCTGGCCTACATCGACGGCATCCTCGGCACCGAGATCAACTCCGCGACCGACAACCCGCTGATCTTCCCGCAAGGCGAGGCGGACGGCGGCGGCTACGCCTGCATCTCCGGCGGCCACTTCCACGGCGCCTACGTGGCGCAGGCGACGGACCTGCTGGCCATCACGGCCACCGACCTCGGCGCGATCTCGGAGCGGCGGCTCGCCCGCCTCATCGACCCGACCATGAGCTACGGCCTGCCGCGGAACCTGCTCGCCGGCAAGAAGGGCCTCAACACCGGGTTCGCCACCGTGCAGTGCACCCTCTCGGCCCTGGTGATGGAGAACCGGACGCTCGCGACGCCGGGCTCGGTCGATTCGATTCCGGGGAAGTCCAACGCCGAGGACCACGTCTCGAACTCGACGTGGTGCGCGCGCAAGGCCCGCACCATCGTCGAGAACGTCGAGACGATCGTGGCCGGCGAGATCCTGATGGCGGCCCAGGCCCTGTCGCTGGTGGCCGACGTGGCCAAGGACCATCCGCTCGGCACCGGCACGCAGGCCGCGCTCGCCGCCGTGCGCCGGGTGATCGAGCCGGCGCTGTCGGGCGACCGCTGGTACCACGCCGAGATGACCGACGCGCTCGCGCTCGTGCGCTCGGGCGCGATCGTGGCGGCGGTGGAGGCCGCGGTGGGACCGCTGGAGTAGATCGGGACGGCACCGGACGCCCGCGCCGCGACGGCGGACCTTCGACGGCGCGGGCCAGATGCGAGGGCCCGGCGTCCCGCCGACCATCCCGGAGCGTGCGGACCCCCTCACGCCTGCCAGGGTTTCACGGCGCTGCCGCCGAACGCGACGTGCCGGCGGAGGCCCTGCGCGAACAGGCCGTAGGGGTAACCTGGGCTCGCGCGCGCTCGCCGCGTCGAGGGCGGCGCGGTGCCCGGCCGACAGCGCGACGTCGAGCGCGGCGGCGTTGCCGAACACCTGCTCGGCCCGGCGCCGGTCACGTCGGAACGGTTCATCGCGCGGGCCGCCACCGCGCGAGGCGGCATGGGGCCTGCTGCACGGGGCGGCCCTGGTCTGCACCGGGGCGGACACCCCGCCGGGCTGCCCTGGTGGCGCGCGCGGCGATCAGCTGCTCGGCGGACGCCGCCGACGTGCAGGCGGCGCCGGCCGCGATCCGGCGGGAGACCGAGGCCCACCTGCGCCGCAGGATCGACCGGGCGGCGGCGGACGGCGAACCGCCGGCCGGGACGGACGCCGAGGCCCTGGCCGGCCACGTCATGGCGGTCGTCCAGGGCCTGTCGACCCTGGCGCGGGACGGCGCCGCGCGGGCCAAGCTCCGCACCGTCGCCGAAACCGCGATGCCGGCGTGGCCGGCGTCCCGGCAGCCCGACGCGGCCGGCACGCGGGATCACGGACCGACCGCGATCCTGCGGCAGCAGCCGACGTAATCCCGGTGGACCCAGCCGACCTGCCCGCCGCGCAGCGCGACGTTCACCCAGGCGCCCTGCCGGCCGAGCACCGTGAAGAGCGTCTCCGGCCCGAGCTTGGCCAAGCGCGCGCCGGCGCTGCCGCTCGGCAGGCTGCGCAGGGCAACCCAGTTGTCCCCGTGCGGATCGAGGTTGATCGGGTAGCCGAAGCTCGCGACGCGCGCGGCGCGCGGCGGATCGGCCGGCGCGACGGCCGCCGGAGGCTGCGGCCTCGGGACGACGGCGGGGGCGATCGGCGGGGGCGTGACGACCGCGGGCATCCCGGACGGGTCCGCCAGCGAGATGAAGCGCGCGCCCCGGACCTCGTTGTAGTAGGCCGGGACCTGCTTGTGCGGCACGCTCTCGGCCAGCCTGGCCACCTCGTCGCGCACGCTCTCGCCGAGGTCGATCAGGTTCAGCCCCGGCTCCTGGACGCGCCGGATGAAGACCCGGGTGAAGACCGAGTTCGGGTCCGGGTCGGCCCCCGGCATCCGGTCGAGGGCCGTCTGCCCGGCGCCGGCCGCGTAGAGCGAGAACACGCCGTCGGCCGTCTCGCCCCGTCGCGCGAGGCCGGTCTCCGCCCCGAGGCCGCGCGTCCCGGTCCGCGGGAACGGATTGTTGCGGCAGGCATCGAGCACCATCATCACGACCCGCGCGCCGTGCTCGCGCAGGGCGGCGCTGATGTCGGCCTCCGCGAGCGAGCGGCTGCGGGCGAACTGCTCCTGCCCGGCCTGCATCACCGGCATGTCGGCGGGCAGGAGGTAGTTGCTGCCCTGCAGGGCGAGGCCGTGCCCGGCGAAGTAGAACAGGGCCGTGTCGCCCGGCTGCACGGCCTCGGCGAACTGGCCGAAGCGCGCCCAGAAGGTCTCCTGGGTGACCGAGGCGGTCAGGAGGGTGACGCGAAAGCCCAGCCGCCGCAGGGCCGCGCCGACCGCCTGCGCATCGGCGACCGGCCGCTGCAACTGCGCGTCGGCGCCGAGATTCGCATAGGCGTCGATCCCGACGACGAAGGCGAGCCGGTCGGCGGCCCGCGCCGGCCACGCGGCGAGGCACAGGCCGAGCGCCATCGCGCCGATCGACCGCATCATTCCGGCTCCGCCCGCGCCGCGACGAAGCCCCGGATCGCCCGCAGCAGCACCCGCGCGCCCGCCTCGATGTCCTCCAGGCTCGCGAACTCGGCCGGGTTGTGGCTGATGCCGCCGCGGCAGCGCACGAACACCATGGCGATGGGCGCGATCGCGGCCACCGCCATGCCGTCGTGGCCGGCCCCGCTGGGCAGCGCCAGCACCGGGTAGCCCTCGGCCGCGATGGCCGCCCCGATCAGCGCCGTCAGCGCGGGATCGCAGGGCACGGCGTCGGCCTCGTGCAGGAGGGCGATGCCGAAGCCCAGCCGCCGGCGCACGGCGATCCTGCGGCAGGCGGCCTCGATGTCGGCGAGCGCCGCGCTGCGCTGCGCGTCGTCGGGGGCGCGCAGGTCCAGGCTGAAGCGGGCCTGGCCCGGGATGGTGTTGACGGCGCCGGGCCACGCCTGGATGCGCCCGACCGTGCCGACGAGGTGCCCCTCGCCGCGGCAGCGCGCCTCGATCGCCAGCACGCACTCGGCCGCGCCGACGAGCGCGTCGCGGCGCTCGGTCATCGCCACGGTGCCGGCGTGCCCCGCCTCGCCGGTGAGCGTGATCTCCAGCCGGCTCGCCCCGCTGATCGCCGTGACGAGGCCGACGGGCAGCCCCTCCCGCTCCAGCATCGGCCCCTGCTCGATGTGCAGCTCGACGTAGCCGAGGATCGTCTCGGGCGCCCGCGCCGCGGTCGCGACCGCTCCGGGATCGAGGCCGTAGGCCCGCATCGCGGCGGCGAGCGTCGTGCCGGAGGCGTCCAGCGTGCGCAGCGCCGCCGGCTCGAGGTGGCCGGAGAACGCCCGGCTGCCGGTGAGGGTGGCGGAGAAGCGCACGCCCTCCTCGTCGGCGAAGCCCACCACCTCGAGGGCGACGGGCGGCACCCCCTCCCGCAGCAGCGCCTCGACGCACGCGATGCCGGTGAGAACGCCGAGCGGCCCGTCGTAGCGGCCGGCGTTGCGCACGGTGTCGAGGTGCGAGCCGATCACCAGGGCCGGCCCGCCGGGCCTCCTGCCCTCGATCCGGCCGATCAGGTTGCCGACGGCGTCGCGGCGCACGTCCATCCCGGCCTCGCGCATCCAGCCCGCCACCAGGACCTCGGCGCGGGCCTGCTCGGGGGTGAGGTAGAGCCGCGTGATCGCGCCGGGCTCGGCGCTGATCCGCGCCAGCGCGTCGAGCCGCTCCTGGATGCGGAGGGCGCCGTCGCCCCCGGGGAAGACCTCCGGCATCAGGCCCGCGGCGCGTTGGCGAGCGTCAGCACCGTCTGGAGCAG
>NZ_CAXTBY010000169.1:0-6020 GCF_964242245.1 uncultured Methylobacterium sp.
GCGCCCATCATCAGGTCCTCGGCGCGCTGGTTCATCGGGAACAGCACCACCTCGCGGATGTTCGGCTCCTCGCAGAGCAGCATCACGATGCGGTCGACGCCCGGCGCGATGCCGCCGTGCGGCGGGGCGCCGAGGCGCAGCGCGGAGAGCATGCCGCCGAATTTCTGCTCGAGCACGTCGCGGCCGTAGCCGGCGATCGCGAAGGCCTTCTCCATGATCTCGGGCTTGTGGTTCCGGATCGCGCCCGACGACAGCTCGATGCCGTTGCAGACGATGTCGTACTGGAACGCCTTGATGCCGAGAACTTTTGCGTCGTCGCCGTCGCCGAGCGCCAGGAAGGCGTCGTGATCGAAGTTCGGCATCGAGAACGGGTTGTGCGAGAAGTCGATGTGCTTCTCGTCCTCGTTCCACTCGAACATCGGGAAGTCGGTGATCCAGCAGAACGCGAACTGATCCTTGTCGGAGAGGCCGAGTTCGTCACCGATGCGGATGCGGGCCTTGCCGGCGAGCGCCGCAGCCTTCGCCTCGGTGCCGGCTGAGAAGAACACGGCGTCACCCGCCCGCGTCCCGGTCTTCGCCGCGATCCGCGCCTGGATCTCCGCCGGAATGAACTTCGCGATCGGCCCCTTGCCGGCAAGCTGACCGTCGACCTCCTCGAAGACGATATAGCCCAGGCCCGGCGCGCCCTCCGAGCGGGCGAACTCGTTGAGCTTGTCGAAGAACGAGCGCGGTTGGCCGGCCGCCCCCGTCGCGGGGATCGCGCGCACCACGCCGCCGGACGCGATCACGCCCTTGAACGCCTTGAAGTCCACCGTCGCGTCGGCGAACTCTTCGGTCACGTCGGCGATGAGCAAGGGGTTCCGCAGATCCGGCTTGTCGACGCCGTACCTCAGCATCGCGTCGGCGTAGGTGATGCGCGGGAAGACATCGGTAACGCGCTTAGCTCCAGCGAACTCCTCGAACACGCCGCGCAGCACGGGCTCGACCGCCTGGAACACGTCCTCCTGCGTGACGAAGCTCATCTCGACGTCGAGCTGGTAGAACTCGCCCGGGCTCCGGTCGGCACGGGCGTCCTCATCGCGAAAACACGGGGCGATCTGGAAGTAGCGGTCGAAGCCCGCGATCATCGTGAGCTGCTTGAACTGCTGCGGCGCCTGCGGCAGCGCGTAGAACTTCCCGGGGTGCACCCGCGACGGCACGAGGTAGTCGCGTGCGCCCTCCGGGGAGGAGGCCGTCAGGATCGGCGTCTGGAACTCGAAGAATCCGCCCTCGCGCATCCGACGGCGCAGGCTGTCGACGATGGCGCCGCGCTTCATGATGTTGGCGTGCAGCTTCTCCCGGCGCAGATCGAGGAAGCGGTAGCGCAGGCGCGTCTCCTCCGGGTATTCGAGGTCGCCGAACACCGGCAGCGGCAATTCGGCTGCCGCGCCCAGCACTTCGACGGCGTCGATGTAGACCTCGACCGCGCCAGTCGGCAGCTCCGGGTTCTCGGTGCCGGCGGGCCGCGTGCGGACGCGCCCGTCGAGGCACACCACCCATTCCGAGCGCACGGCGTCGGCCGCGTTGAAGGCCGGCGAATCCGAATCCACCACGCACTGCGTCAGCCCGTAATGGTCGCGCAGATCGATGAAGAGCACGCCGCCGTGGTCGCGGATGCGGTGGCACCAGCCGGAGAGGCGGATGGTTTGGCCGACATCGGACGGGCGGAGCGCCCCGCAGGTGTGGGTACGGTAACGGTGCATCGCAAAGCCTTGGGATTGAAGGGCGGCACCATTCACGGTGACCGATGCAAGTCAAGCAGACGCAGTCCCCCCGGCGCAGGCCATCGATCGCGAAAATGTGAGACTGCCACGTCTGCCCAGCAGGCAGCCCGTCTTGATGGCTGCCGGAACCGCCGATAAACAACCTAGAGTGTGCTTTTGCCCTGTTGCCCATCCGAGACATTCATATCGCGTATCGATTCAAGAATTACCTACGGAAGACAGGATACGACATGATGCACGTGCTCCAGCCCGATCACGCCGAAAGCTATTGCAGCCCTGCAATCCAGGTCTCATCCGATGAATTTACGAGAAAGCTCGCTGACAACCCCGACATTCCATATTCGCCGTTTGAAATTCTCGGTGAGTCTATCGTTCCAGGGCTGACCAACGTTCCCGCTGTCCTTCAAGGGACTTTCATTCAGGCGACGAACCTTGGAAACGATCTGCAGAGCCTGTTTCTGTTTTATGTCCCAACCGCACCCTTCGTCTTCGGTCCTTCGAGCAACAAGGTCGTTCTCGGTGCGAACTTCATCGACGACAACCTCAAGATCTTCGATTTCACGAGCGATTTCCGCACACAGCGTTATCTCTCGATCAGGATTCCGGCCGGGAAGACGTTCATCGTGGGTCTGCAGTACTTCATCAACCCGAACGCGGCGTTGACGGCCCCGACGCCCGTTGGAAGCGAGGCGATGGGCAACCGGGGCATCATCCAGCTGCTTCCGTCGGGTGCCGGAAAGTTCCTGGTCACTGCAACGGTTCGGCAGAACTTCATACGGTCGCTGTCCAATCCGACCGACATCATATCGTCCACCGCGTATTCCGTACCGATCTCGACGGGGCCGATCGTCAAGGGCTCGTCAGCGACCGCAGGCCTTCTCCCGTGACGACGGCCATCGGCGACCCGACCGCCGTCGCGATGACCCTCGCCGGCATCGCCTACGGCGACCCGGCGGCGATCCCGCGCTACCTCGACGAGGCGGCGCTCACGCGGGACGACTGGTCCGTCGTCTGGCTCGCCGCGCCTCCCGATCCGCCGGCAAACTTCGCCTACCTCGCCCGCAGCGCGACGACGGGCGCCTACGCGCTCGCGATCCGCGGCACCTACCCGAATCCCTTCGCCCCGGCCTACTGGGACGACGGTGACGAGGACAGCCCCTTCGGCGACATGGTCGACTGGCCGGGCGCGCCGGGCGCCCGGATCGGCGGCGGCACCGCCAAGGGCCTCGGCCGCCTGCTCGCTCTCGCGGATGCCGGCGGCACGACCCTGGAGGCGGCCGTCGCCGGACTTCCCCCGGATGCCCCGCTCACGGTGACCGGGCACAGCCTCGGCGGCACCCTTGCTCCGGTCCTGGCTCTGCGCCTGACCGAAACCTTTCCCGGCCGCGCAATCGCGGTAACGAGCTTTGCCGGGATGACCCCGGGCAACGCCGCGTTCGCCGATCTCTTCGGTCCCGGAAGTCATCTGGACGGACGCGTGCGGCGCGTCTTCAATACGCTCGACACGGTGGCTTACGGCTGGGACCGTGTGTACGAGACGCACACCTTCTACAATCCCGCACCGAAGGGAGGCGTTCTGGTCTCGGCGATGCTGCTGGCCTCGGCGGCCCGCCTCGCCCTCGGCGGCTACGGCTACACGCCCGTCGGCACCCCGGTTTCGTTGCCGGGGGTCCTGCGCCCGATCGCCATCTCGTGCGAGTTGATCGCCTACGTGTTCGAGAACCTGCACCAGCACCTGCCGGACACCTATCTTGAACTGCTGGGTGCTCCGCCTTTACCCTTCGCGATCGTGTACGGCAGTATCGTGCTGCCGCGGAAGCATCCGAACGGCGTGGAACCGATCACCGCGCGGCCACCGACGGTCTACATCGGCTGACACGACCGCCCTTCGGAGCGGTGCGCGTTCTGCACAGGCGGGGATGCCGGCCTGTCCGGCTCCCCTTTGCGGAAAACCTCCGCTATAGCCGCAGGGATGGATCTGATCAGTACGACGCTGGCGCTCCGCGACGCCTGCGACCGCCTCGCCGCGCAGAGCTTCATCACCGTCGACACGGAGTTCATGCGCGAGACGACCTATTACCCCAAGCTCTGCCTGATCCAGATGGCCGGGCCCGACGGGACCGGCGTGCTGGTCGATCCTCTGGCACCCGGCATCGACCTGCGGCCCTTCATCGACCTGATGGCCGACGAGGGCGTCGTGAAGGTGTTCCACTCCGCCCGGCAGGATCTGGAGATCATCTGGCTGATGGGCGGCCTGCTGCCGCAGCCGTTCTTCGACACGCAGGTCGCGGCCATGGTGTGCGGCTACGGCGATTCCGTGTCCTACGAGCAGCTCGTCAACGACGTGGCCAAGGCCAAGATCGACAAGTCCTCGCGCTTCACCGACTGGTCGCGCCGTCCCCTGTCCGACGCACAGCTCGCCTACGCGCTGTCGGACGTGACCCACCTCGTCACGGTCTACGAGACGCTGGCGGGCGAACTCGTCAGCACCGACCGCGGCCTGTGGCTCGACGAGGAGATGGGCGTGCTGACCTCGCCCGAGACCTACCGGGCCGACCCGGCCCAGGCGTGGCGCCGGCTCTCAGGGCGGATGCGCAAGCCCCGCGAGGTCGCGGTGCTGATGGAGGTGGCGGCGTGGCGCGAGCGCGAGGCGCAGGCGCGCAACGTCCCCCGTGGGCGCATCCTCAAGGACGAGGCGGTGATCGACATCGCCACCGCCGCACCGCGCAGCGTCGAGGCGCTCGGGCGCCTGCGCTCGATCCCGGCCGGGTTCGAACGCTCCCGGACCGGAACCGACATCCTCGCCGCCGTCGAGCGCGGGTTCGCCCGTGATCCCGCCGAGATCGTCCTGCCCGAGCGCGCGCGCGGACGCGGCGGCAACGGGGCGCTGGTCGAACTCCTGAAGGTCCTGCTCAAGGCCGTGTGCGAGACCGAGGGCGTTGCCCCGAAGATCATCGCCACGATCGACGATCTCGAGGCGGTGGCCGACGACGACGCCGCCGACGTGCCGCTGCTTCAGGGCTGGCGTCGGGAGCTGTTCGGACGCAAGGCGCTCGACCTGAAGCACGGGCGCCTCGCGCTCTCGGCCGAGGGCGGTCGTGTCGTGGTGCGCGACCTCACCTGACGGTTCGCACCCGGCGGCGCCCGTCCCGGATCGCCGTCGACGCGTGACAGGACAACAGGGCGGGACTAAACGGCAATGCACTTGCCGGATTATCCCGTACCTCGTCAGCGCCGCACGTGATGATCGAACCGAAGCAAGTCCTCACGACACTGACCGGACGAGGCCTCATCTCGGCACGGGGGTGCAGCTCGGTGAGGGTCCGTTACCGCGTGGTGGTCGAGCAGTGCGGCACCGGGACCATCGCGCGCGGAACCTTGCAGGGACGCCATGCGGGCTTGCACCCGATCTGGCTGGAACCGGATTCGACGCTCCGTCTCAAGGACGGACGGACGCTTGCAATCTCGCTGACCGATCTCGTGGGCGACCAAGCGGAATTCGAGAGCACCGAAGCTGCCGTCGGCCTTTAGGTCTGACGCAGCAAACGGTCACGCATCGGACCCCTGCCTGCCGTGATTCGCCGCGTCCACCGATGTGAACCAAACTGCCAATCCGTCTCAGGGCCGCGGTGATGTGCGACCTGAGCGCGCAGTTTTGGTACAAAAATACCGAACGCTGGGACGCTGGCAGGACCAAGGCGAAGCTGGACCATGTCGCGTTGCGCATCCCGAAACAGGCTATGGAGCCCGTCACGGGATGCTGAAAGATCGCCGTTACGTGCTGTGAGCGCATGATCAGGCCGAGCGAACAAGTTTAGGATGTGGCGAGCGCATGACATCGCGCATCTTCGATAAGCTGGGCGCACAATCGGCGTCCTTCTTGCTGCACCGCACAATCCAACTTTGCGCCGCGTCAAGCACCTTGAGCTTCCGATGGGACGCTGGCGACTTCCCCACACCTCGTTCAGGGACCTCATCCGCGAGTTGACGAGGCTCAGAATTCTCTTAGAGTTCGTTCAAGCTTCGGTTTCGAGGGGGCCGCCTCAGGGATGGCGGCCTCTGGCTCGGTGATCGCAGAGATCACCGGTTACCTCGCCCGCTATCGAAGCGCACCGGTCCCTATCGCAATGAATCAGGTCAGGCCGGAGCTCGCGATCATCATCGCGCCCGCACGGTCCTAAAGATCTGTTGGAGGAAATCATATGAGAGCGGTTCATCTTCTTGCGTTGGGTGCAGGTCTGGCGGCGTCGACGCCAG
>NZ_CAXTBY010000170.1:0-5921 GCF_964242245.1 uncultured Methylobacterium sp.
GCGCCGCCCGCGACCACCGCGGGGACCGCGCCGATCAGCGCGGCGAGCGTCCCCGATTCGAACTCGCCGAGTTCGTTCGAGGCGCCGATGAAGACGGTGTTGACCGCCGAGACGCGGCCCCGCATCGCATCCGGGGTCTCGCCCTGGACGAAGGTCTGGCGGACGTAGACCGAGATCATGTCCGCGGCCCCCGTGACGAACAGACAGGCCATCGAGAGCGGCAGCGAGGTCGAGAGGCCGAAGACCATGGTGGCGAGGCCGAACACGGCGACCGCCCGCAGCATCCGCACGCCGGCGTGGCGGCGCAGCGGCCGGTAGGCCAGGACGATCGCCGTCAGCACCGCGCCGACGGCCGGCATGCTGCGCAGCGCCCCGAGGCCGAGGGGGCCGACGTGCAGCACCTCGGCGGCGAAGACCGGCAGCAGGGCGGTGGCGCCGCCGAGCAGCACCGCGAACAGGTCGAGGCTGATCGCGCCGAGCACCACAGGATGTGCGCGGATGTAGCCGATCCCGGCCGACAGCGTCGCCCAGGTTACCGGCGGACGCTCGGTCACCGGCGCCGGCCGGAAGCGGATCGCGGCGGTGGCGAGGCTCGCCAGCGCGAAGCCGGCTCCGGCCGCGCCGAACACCGCCGTGGGGCCGGCGGCGTAGAGAAGGCCGCCGAGCGCCGGCCCGATCACCGAGGAACTCTGCCAGAGCGAGGCGTTCCAGGCGATGGCTGGGCCGAACAGGTCGCGCGGCACGAGGGTCGGCAGCAGGGCCTGGAGGGCCGGGTTGGCGAAGGCGCGGGCCGTGCCGATGAGCACGACGAGGCCGTAGACCGGCCAGACCGCGTGCGTCCCGCTCCGGGCGACGGCCAGCAGCGCGAAGCTCGTGCCCGCCTGCACCGCGAAGGCGGCGGCGGCCACGAGGCGCCGGTCGTAGGTGTCGGCGACGTGCCCGGTGATGAGCGAGACCAGCATCGCCGGCAGGAAGCCCGCGAGCCCGACGAGGCCGAGCGCCAGCGGGGAGCGGGTCAGGTCGTAGACGAACCAGCCGACCGCGACCGCCTGCATCTGGTAGGCGAGGCCGGTGAGGGCGCGGGCGACCCCGAACAGGCGGAAGTCGCCGTTGCGGAAGACGGTCCAGCCGGTGGATGCGCTCTCGGACATCGGCCGGTGCTGACCGGCCGAGCCGCCGCGGTCAAGCCGCCCGCACGACGCCCTAAGCGAAGCGTCGTCCGGGGTCCGGGGCATCCGGGCAGAGCGGCTACTCGGCCGCCTCCGTCTCGACCTGCGCCTCCGGCTCGACGATCGGGAAGGTGCAGCGCACGCAGGTGCCGGTGCCGGGCCTGGAGTCGAGGGAAACGCGGCCCCCGTGCAGTTCCACGAAGGAGCGCACGATCGAGAGGCCCAGGCCCACGCCGCGGTGGCGGGTGCCCAGCGTGTGGCTCTCGAACCGGTCGAACACGTGGGCGGCGATCTCGGGCGGCATGCCGCGACCGTGATCCTGGACGGTGAGCAGGAGATCGGTCGGGGTGCGCTGCGCCCGCACCGCGATGCTCTGGCCGGCGCTGGAGAAACCGACCGCGTTCGACATCAGGTTGAACAGGATCTGCCGCACCCGCTTGCCGTCGACGAAGACGCTGCCGATGTCGTCGGGCACGTCGAGGACGAGGGTGAGGTCGGCTTCCGCGAGCCGGTCCTCGATCCCGAGCAGCGCCGCCTCGATGGTGGCCTTGACCTCGACGGTCTCGCGCTGGAGCTCCAGGGAGCCGGCATCGATCGAGGCGAGGTCGAGGATGTCGTTGATGATGACGAGCAGCGCGGCCGACGAGCGCATGATGTGCTCGGCGTATTCCCGCTGGCGCGCGTTGAGGGCGCCGACGGTCTCGTCGCCGAGGAGTTGCGTGAAGCCGATGATGTTGGTGAGCGGCGAGCGCAGCTCGTAGGAGACGTGGTGGACGAAGGTGTCGCGGATCTGCGCCGCCTTCTCCAGGGCGTCGTTCTTCTCGGTCAGCGCCCGCTCGACGTTCACGCTCGCGGTCACGTCGATGAGGGTGATCAGCGTCGCACCCTCCGGCAGCGGCTGGGCGGCGCAGTCGAGCACCGTGCCGTCCACGACCGCGAGGCGGCGGGCGAGGCCGGTACGCGATTCGAGGCCGACCACCGCGTCGCGGATGTCGAGCCACGGCTCCTCGGCCGGGGCGAGGGCGCGGCAGGCGTCGATCACCGCCTCGACGTGCGGACGCGCCTCCAGCGTGGCGGGATCGAGGCGCCACGCGGTGGCGAAGGCGCGATTGGCGAAGGTCAGGCGCCCGTCCGCGCCGAACACAGCCACCGGCTCCTTCAGGGTGTCCAGGGTCTCGGCCTGCACCCGCATCAGCGCGTTGTAGCGCGATTCGAGCTTCATCCGGTCGGACACGTCGTCGAACAGGTAGGTGAGCCCCCCTTGCGGGTTCGGCTCGGCCAGCACCCGCAGGGTCCGGCCGTCGGGGAGGTACCACCACGCGGGACTGGCTTCCGCGGCGCGGTAGGCGGCCAGCACGCCCTGCTTCCAGCTCCGGAAGTCGGCATGCTCCTCCAGCTTCCGATGCGCGCGCAGGTGATCGAGGATCTCGCCGTCCAGCGGCCGCCCGTCGAGGAAGGCGGCGTCGAGATCCCAGAGCTGCCGGTAGGCGGCGTTGTGGAAGATCAGCCGCTGGCCGGCATCGAACATCGCCACCGCCGTCGGCAACTGGTCGAGGGTGCGGACGTTCGCGTCCATCTGGCGCTGCAGGTCGGCGCGGACGCTCTCGAGCTCCGAGACGTCGACCGCGATGCCGACGCGCCCGCTCTCCAGGGCAACCTCGGTCACGTCGAGGATGCGACGGCCGCCGGAGACGACGGCCGAGAGGCGCAGCGCCGCGCGGGCGCCCTTGCCCCGCCGCAGGCCATCGTCCCGGGCGATCATCTCGCGGGCCGGACGGTCCAGGAGTTCGATGCCGTCCCGGATCGCGCCTTCGCGGCCGGCGGCCTCGACGGCGGCGACGTAGGCGGTGTTGACCCAGGCCAGCCCGCCCTCGCTGTTGCGCCGCCAGACCGGTTGAGGGATCGCGTCGAGGAGGCCGGCGAGCGCCGACAGGCCGCGGCGGGCGTCGTCGAGGGTTTCGCGCAATTCGGCGACCTGCCGCCGGTCCTCGGTGGTCTCGCGCAGGCGCAGCAGGGCGCGCCCCGCCACCGCCTGGCCCTGCGCCTCGATGCTGCGGCCGGATTGGCTGCGCAGGCTCATGCGGAAGCTCGAACCGCGGCTGCGCAGGGCCTCGACGGCGGCCTCGACCGCCTCGGCGTCGCTCGGCACCAGCCAGATCCCGAAGGCGAGGATGCGACGGGCCGAGTCGGCGGCCGGACGGGCACCGTCGAAGGCGAGTCCGACATCGCCCTCCACCACCGGCTCGCTGCGCCCGTTCCACGTGACGATGATCTGGCGCTCGGCGGCGAGCAGCATCTCGGCCCGGTCGTGGGCGCCGCGCAGCGCGTCGAGGGCCGCCGCCTGCTCGCGGTCGCGCCGCGTCCAGCGCGTGCGCTCGTGCAGGTAGAGGAGGGCGAGGATGGTGGCGAAGGCGACGAGGCCGCCGAAGATCGCGACCGCGGCGACGTTGTGCATCTGCGAGCCGAGCCCCCAGCCCGGAGCATCCGAGGCCGAGAGGGCGGCACCGGGCAGTCCGGTCGAGGCAACGCAGAGAGCGCCGACGCAGGCCCATCGCCGCGCCGCCCGATCGACCCTCATGATCCGTCCCGCCTCCAACGACCGTCGCTCAGGTTGGACCCAACAGGTCGGGCGGCGCGACCTGCACCGTTCCCGCACGGGCCCGTTTCGGGCTGCGGCGAGGCATTTCACCTGGTGAATCGGCGCCAGTGTAGCGCGCGGCACTCGGGCCGGAAGGGGAATCGGCTTGGCGGGAAACCCGGCCGCGCAGGTCCCTCCTGAACGGCACACAGAAGACACAGTCCGATCGGTCGAAGGCACCTTGACAAAACGAGGGAGCCCGGCGCGGACGCCGGGCTCCCTGAAGTCCTGACGATGTGGCCGTCGGCGCGCGTCGGCGCCGGCGCCTCAGTAGCGGTAGTGATCGGGCTTGAACGGGCCGTTCTCGGCGACGCCGATGTAGGCCGCCTGATCGGGGCGGAGCTTGGAGAGCTTCACGCCGATCTTGTCGAGGTGGAGCATGGCGACCTTCTCGTCGAGCGCCTTGGGCAGGGTGTAGACCTGACGCTCGTACTTGCCCGGGTTGGTCCAGAGTTCGATCTGCGCGAGCGTCTGGTTGGTGAACGAAGCCGACATGACGAAGGAGGGGTGACCGGTGGCGTTGCCGAGGTTCACCAGGCGCCCTTCCGACAGCAGGATGATGCGGTGGTTGTCGGGGAAGGTGATCTCGTCGACCTGCGGCTTGATGTTCGACCACTTCATGTTCTTCAGGCCGGCGACCTGAATCTCGTTGTCGAAGTGGCCGATGTTGCAGACGATCGCCCGGTCCTTCATCGCCCGCATGTGATCGAGGGTGATGATGTCCTTGTTGCCGGTCGCCGTCACGAAGATGTCGGCGCGGGGCGCCGCGTCCTCCATCGTCACGACCTCGTAGCCCTCCATCGCGGCCTGGAGCGCGCAGATCGGATCGACCTCGGACACCAGTACGCGGCAGCCGGCGTGGCGGAGCGAGGAGGCCGAGCCCTTGCCGACATCGCCGAAGCCCGCGACCATGGCGACCTTGCCGGCCATCATCACGTCGGTGCCCCGCCGAATGCCGTCGACGAGCGACTCGCGACAACCGTAGAGGTTGTCGAACTTCGACTTGGTGACCGCGTCGTTCACGTTGATCGCCGGGAAGAGCAGCTTGCCCTCACGCGCGAGGTTGTAGAGGCGATGCACGCCCGTGGTGGTCTCCTCCGAGACGCCCTTGATCGAATCGGCGAGCCCCGCGAACCACCCCTTCGGCTTCTCGGCGAGCTTCTTCTTGAGAAGCGCGAAGAAGATCTCCTCCTCCTCGCTCTCCGGCTTGTCGAGGAAGGCGGTGTCGCCGTTCTCGGCGCGCAGGCCCAGGTGGACGAACATGGTGGCGTCGCCGCCGTCGTCGAGGATCATGTTCGGCATGCCGCCGCCGTGCCAGTCGAACAGCTTGGCGGTGTAGTTCCAGTAATCCTCCAGGGTCTCGCCCTTGATGGCGAAGACCGGGATGCCGGCGGCGGCAATCGCGGCGGCGGCGTGATCCTGGGTCGAGTAGATGTTGCAGGAGACCCAGCGGATGTCGGCGCCCAAGGCCTTCAGGGTCTCGATCAGCACCGCGGTCTGGATCGTCATGTGCAGGGAGCCGGCGATCCGGGCGCCCTTGAGCGGCTGGCTGTCGCCGTACTCCTCGCGGGTGGCCATCAGGCCCGGCATCTCGGTCTCGGCGATCGAGATCTCCTTGCGGCCGTACTCGGCCAGGGCGATGTCCTTGACGATGTAATCCGTGGCCATGTGCATCCGCTCCGCGTCTGAGGTTCTCGCTCTCGGCCAAGGCCTGTAGCAGAGCGCCGGATACGAAGCAATCAAGACATAAAGATGTCTTTATGCGATTTTTGCCGAGATGCCGTGTCGGGGCGAGACTCAGCTCTTCAGCCGGTAGCCTGTCCGAAAAATCCAGGTGACGAGGCCAAGGCAGATGGCGAGGAACAGGGCGGTCATCGCGAGGCTGACGCCGATCGCCACGTCGGCCGTGCCGAAGAAGGCCCAGCGAAAAGCGCTGATCAGGTACACGACCGGGTTGGCGAGGCTGACCGCGCGCCAGAACGGCGGCAGCATCTCGATGGCGTAGAAGCTGCCGCCGAGGAAGGTCAGCGGCGTGACGATCAGCAGCGGCACGAGCTGGAGCTTCTCGAAGCCGTCGGCCCACAGGCCGATGACGAAGCCGAACAGGCTGAAGG
>NZ_CAXTBY010000171.1:0-5735 GCF_964242245.1 uncultured Methylobacterium sp.
CGCGGGTCACGAGCGCATCGCCGCCGCCGAGCGCCCGTCCGGCCTCGGCCTGGATGGCCGCGAGCAGCGCCGGCATGCCCGCTCCGGTCAGTGCGGAGACGGCGAGCCCGCCCGCGCCCGAGCCGTCCGCCACGTCGCACTTGGTCCGAAGCCGCAGGACGCGGGCGGGGCCGGCAGCAGTCTCCGCGGCCGCCGCCCCGGGCGGCTCCAGCATCAGCACGAGATCGGCCGCTTCCATGCGCCGCCGGGTCCGCGCGATCCCCTCGGCCTCGACCGCGTCCGCGGTCTCGCGCAGGCCCGCCGTGTCGACCAGGATGACGGGCAGGCCGCCGAGATCGAGCCGCACCTCGATCGCGTCGCGGGTCGTGCCGGGCACCGGGGAGACGATGGCCGCGTCGCGGCGGCTGAGCGCGTTGAGCAGGGTCGACTTGCCCGCGTTCGGTGGGCCGGCGAGCACCACGTGGAAGCCCTCGCGCAGGCGCTCGCCGCGGCGCCCGTCGGCGAGCGCAGCCGCGACCGCATCGCGCAAAGCCGCCGCGCGGGCGAACAGGGCGGCATCGAGGGCGGCCTCGTCCACGTCGCCCTCGTCGGAGAAGTCGAGCGCCGCCTCCGCTCCGGCGAGGCAGTCGACCGCCTCCGCCCGCCACGCGGCGACCTGCCGGCCGAGCACGCCGTCGAGCTGGCGCAGGGCCTGCCGGCGCTGCGCCTCGGTCTCCGCCTCGATCAGGTCGGCGACGCCCTCGGCCTCGGTCAGGCCCATCCGCCCGTTCAGCACCGCCCGGCGGGTGAAGGCCCCGGGCTCCGCCGCCCGGCAGCCCGGAAAGGCGGAGAGCGCCCGGATCACGCCGGCCCGCACGGCCAGCCCGCCGTGGAGATGGAGTTCCGCCATGTCCTCGCCGGTGACGGTGTCCGGGCCGGGCAGCCAAGCGACCAGCGCCTGGTCGAGGATGGACCCGTCAGCGGGGTCGCGCAGGGTTCGCAGCGACAGCCGGCGCGGCACGGGCAGGCGCCCCGCGAGCGCCGTGACCAGCGCGGCGGCGGCCGGCCCGCTGACGCGGATCACCGCGATCGCCGCCCGGCCGAACCCGCTCGCCGGGGCGAAGAGGGTGTCGTCCGTCATCGTCGCGTCCACGCCGTGTCCCAACGCATCAGCCTGCCGGAAGGCCGGGTGAGGGCGCCTCGTGCGCGGTCGCCGCGGCACCGGCCGCGCCGCAGGCGTAGCAGAACCGCTCGAACGTGCTCCGGCGCTGGTCGCAGGCCGGACACCGCTCGAAGACGCCGATGCCGCAGTGCGGGCAGAAGTTCGCGGACGGGTTGGCGAGGTCGATGGGCCGCTCGCAGCCGGGGCAGACCTTCTTGGCGAGGCGCTGCAGGGCTTGGTCCGTCGCGATCTCGGTGCGCCGCTCCGCATCGGGCCGCGCCTCGGCCGCCCGCTGCCGCGCGCTGTAGGCCTGGAGGGCGTCGATCGCCGCGCGCCCGGCGATCAGGGTCGCGATCACGCCGACGCCGTACTGCACGTAGCCGCCGTAGCTCGGCAGGTAGGGGACCAGCTCGACGAAGAAGGCGAAGGCCGCCGCCAGCGCGAAGCCCCACACGAAGGGCCAGTTGCGCGTGTGCCGCCGCCGCAGCAGCAGCCAGCCGGCAAGCGCCAGCAGCGGCAGGGTGAGGGCGAGCCGGTAGCCGAACACGCGCAGGTCCTGCCCGCGCTCGGCGGCCTCGAGCTTCTCCTGGGCGTCCGTGCGCAGGGCGGCGTCGAGGCCGGCCTGCGCGGCCTCCTGCTCGGACAGGTCGAGGCCGGCCTTGGCCAGCGCCTCCAGCCGCTCCTCGATTCCGCGCTCGGCGGCCTTGAGCGCGTCGAGCTGCTGCGTGCGCGCGACGAGGCCGGGGTCCTGGTCGACCCGCTGCGTCGCGTCGCGGGTCCTGAGCCAGTTCGCGAAGGTTTCCCGCGCAGCCGCCGAGGCCGCGCGCGCCGCGTCGAGGGCGAGTTGCGCCTGCTCGCCCTGGCGCCGGTTGTCTTCCTGCGCGCGACGGGTCTGCTTCAGGGCATCGGCGGCGGGGCCGGCCCGGTCGCGGTCCAGGAACGCGTCGAGGGTGTCGTGGTGCTCGACCTGCGGCAGGTCGCCGACGGCGAGGGAGCCGAGGCCGATCAGGAAGCCCGCGAACACGACGGCGATGAGCCACAGGGCGAGGTTGAACCAGCGTTCGGACAGTCGGGACCCAGATCGCACGATCACGCCTCGCTCAGCCATGCCGGTGCGCGCCGCCGCCGATAGCACGGCGGACCCGACCCACTGGAGATCATACGAGGTAACCTCGCGTTCACCATGAGGCGCGATGGTCGGGCGGCGGGGATCGGCAGGCGCATGCGTTCGAGCGGGATGGTGCTGGGTCTCACGCTGGGCCTGCTGACGGGCTCAACGATGGCCGCCGACCTGATCGCGCGCGGGCCCGACCCCGCCTTCGACGCGCCCCGCTACTTCCCGCGCGGCGACGGCGCCGACGCGAGCCCGCGCCGGCCCGCCCCGGCCCCCCGCCAAGCCGGATGCCGCCCGCGCCGGGCGCCGGTTCCGACCAACGCGCCGGACGACCCGAGCTACGTCGGCTCGACCTACGGCTTGGCGAAGCCGAGCTACTACGGCCTGACCCCGCCGCTCGGCGTCGACGATCCCTTCGGCCGGCCGCTGCTCGGCGACTGCCGCTGAACGGGGCGCTGGCAGGGACCGGGCCGGCAGCTTAAGTGAGCCGCCGCACGCGTCCCCGGAGCGCTCCCCCGTGTCATCCCAGCCCACCGACCTGCGCATCTCGGAGCTTGCGACCTTGCGGGCGCAGGTGGCGGCGTGGCGCGCGGCGGGCGCGCGCGTCGTGCTGGTCCCGACCATGGGGGCGCTGCACCGCGGGCACCTCGCGCTGGTCGCGGAAGGGCGCGCGCTGGGCGGCCGCACGGTGGCGAGCATCTTCGTCAACCCGACGCAGTTCGGGCCGGGCGAGGATTTTTCGCGGTATCCGCGCGACCTCGCGGCCGACCTCGCCCTGCTGTCGGGGGCCGGCGCGGACGCGGCCTGGACGCCCGAACCGGCCACGATGTACCCGCCGGGCTTCGCGACGCGGATCGCGGTCGGCGCGCTCAGTGAGGGCCTGTGCGGCGCCGTCCGGCCCGGCCACTTTTCGGGCGTCGCCACCGTGGTGACGAAGCTGCTCAATCAGGTGCGGCCGGACATCGCGCTGTTCGGCGAGAAGGACTTTCAGCAGTTGCGGGTGATCCAGCAGGTGACGCGGGACCTCGACCTCGCCGTCGAGATCCGCGGCGTGCCGACGCTGCGCGAGGCCGACGGCCTCGCCCTGTCCTCGCGCAACCGCTACCTCACCTCCGCGGAGCGGGCGGTCGCGCCGCGGCTGCACGCCGTGTTGTCGGAGGTCGCCGCAGCGGCGCGGGACGGGGGTGAGACCGGGGCCGCGCTCGCGCGGGGCGCGGCGGCCCTCACGGCGGCCGGCTTCGCGGTGCAGTACCTCGCGGTGTGCGACGCCGAGACGCTGGCGCCGCTGGAGCGCGTCGCCGGCCCGGCCCGCGTCCTGGCGGCGGCCCATCTCGGCCGCACCCGGCTCATCGACAACGTCGCGGTGTGAGACCGGCCCGCCCCGCCGGGCGTCGCGGCGCTTGATCGTGATCGGGTTGGAGTCCGACGGGATCGACACGGCTTTGGTGGGGACGGGCCTGCATGGCATGGTGGACCATGCCCGTCTTCATAGCCCAGCAGATGTCCTTGCCCGATCCGGTCGATACCGTGTCCGACACGCACCGCCTGATCGTGCTGGCCGATAGCGAGGCGGAGGCACGCGAAGCGTTCGAAACGGCAGGCGGACCGAGCCTGCAGATCAGCATCGAGGAACTTCCGGCCGACCAAGCCGCGGCCGTGCAGGGCGAACTACGGCCGAACGTCGTCCAGCCCTATGCGCCGTCGTAGCGTCCCGGCTTGAACTTCGACGCCGAACGGTCCGGCTTCCCCGTCTGGTGGTGTCTCAGCTTGAAATGTGACCGGGCTCAGCCGGCCGCTTCCGATCCCGCTCGGACGTTGCCCCGTCGAGCTTCGATCATCAGGATGACGCACCAGATTCAGCGTGGATGCTGCGATGACTTGGCAACTGCACTGGCTTGAGGCGTCCGGCGATCTGCGTCCGTGGCGCGCTGCGATCACCGCGGAGGTCGAGATTGCCCGAAAGGCCATCGCGGACGTACTGCCCGTGCCCCCGCTCGACATCCTCGTGGAGCGCCTTCCGGGTGCGACGATCCCCGAGACCGGCACACTGGGGCGCGCCCATCGGGCGAGCCTGTTCGCGCTGACGCTCGATCCCGACAACCCCAACTTCGCGCGTGCCTTGCGCGATGGAGGCCTTCGCAGGACGGTGGCGCACGAGGCGCATCATTGCCTGCGCATGGCCGGTCCCGGCTACGGCTGGACGCTGGGCGAAGCCCTGGTCAGCGAGGGGTTGGCGGGCCAGTTCGTGAGCCGCGTGTTCGGCACGCCGCCCGAGCCCTGGGAATGCGCCGTCACCGACGCGGTGCTCAAGGCCAACCTTCCCGATCACGCCACGCTCGTGGGAAACGGTCACGATCACCGCGCGTGGTTCTTCGGGTTCGGCGGGCGCTATCCGCGTTGGCTCGGCTATACGCTCGGCTACCGGATCGTGGGCAATTGGCTGAGGGCGGAGCCGAGCCTCGGCGGCGACGCGTGGGTCAACGTCGCCGCGCACGAGGTTCTCAGATCAGAGCATTTTCCATGATCTTCGGATCACGGAAGATGCTCTAATTCCTTATGTAGCCGCATTTTCTTCACGCGAGTCGGCATCCACCTCGCTGGAAAATGCTCTAGCCCGCGACCACACGCTATCAGCCAACTGACGCTGTAGAGAGGCGTAGTCCGCTTACCACCCATTGCGGACGTTCCAGCCACATTTCAAACTGAGACACCAACCCACACCCCCCGTCACGGCCCCTCGCACGGTCCCGCGGTCCGGCCTATGCTCGGCGCTGACGGGAGGCCAGCGGTGCGCTACACCCACAAGCTGATGTCCGAAGCACGCGGCGGCCACGCGCTCGAAGAGGGCGAACTCGCGGAAGCCAGGGACCAGCGGGACGCGCAGGATCTGGCGACGAAGGTGTATGATACGGTTTCCGGTTGATTGGTTCGGGAGGCGGCGCGCCCCGTAACCCGCGCGCTCTTCCCTCTCCCCTCTGCGGGAGAGGGTGGCCCGTGAGCTAAGTCGGGAGAGGGGAGCGACGGTTCCGGACAGCGCGCTCCCCTCACCCGACCCTCGCTCACGCGAGGGCCACCCTCCCCCGCAGAGAGGGGAGGGTGCGCACGCAACCGAAGCATTCAACCGGAGACCGTATGAGACGGCCCGGTTCCAGGCCGCGAGCAACCAGCCGCCGCTGTCGTTCCCGCGCGGTGATCGTTTCGGAGAACGGCACCGAGATCTGGCGGGCCACCGAGACGGACCTGCGCGACTCTGATCACGATATGGACGTCTGATGCCAACGAGATCCCGGGCACCCGGGGCCGCGGGAGCGATCACGGATGACTGGCCGTTGCGGGCCGCCTGGACGACCCGCGCGCCGGTTCGTGCGCGCCGGGGCGTTCAGACCGACCCACGACCCCCGCATGGCGTCGGCATCAAGCGCCGGCGGTCAGGATGCCCGCAGCGGGTGCGCGGCGAAGAAGTCGAGCATCGCCCGCGAG
>NZ_CAXTBY010000172.1:0-5448 GCF_964242245.1 uncultured Methylobacterium sp.
CTACGGCCGACCGCTGGTGCTGTCCAAGTACTCAACCGAACAGAACGGCGAGGACACCAACTCCAAGGGCATCTGCCCGGCGGCCCTGGGCACCAAGGATCAGCAGCCTGCTGCCTTCTCGCCCAAGACCAACCTGTTCTACGTGCCGACCAACCACGTCTGCATGGACTACGAGCCGTTCCGGGTGACCTACACCCCGGGCCAGCCGTACGTCGGTGCGACCCTGTCGATGTATCCCGCGCCGAACAGTCATGGCGGCATGGGTAACTTCATCGCCTGGGATGGCGTCGCGGGCAAGATCAAGTGGTCACTGCCCGAGCAGTTCTCGGTGTGGTCGGGCGCTCTCGCTACCGCCGGCGACGTGGTCTTCTACGGGACGCTGGAAGGCTACCTGAAGGCCGTCGACGCGAAGTCGGGTAAGGAACTCTACAAGTTCAAGACCCCGTCGGGCATCATCGGCAACGTGATGACCTATCAGCACAAGGGCAAGCAGTACGTCGGCATCCTGTCGGGTGTCGGTGGCTGGGCCGGTATCGGCCTCGCGGCCGGCCTGACCGACCCGAACGCCGGCCTCGGCGCGGTGGGCGGTTACGCAGCACTGTCGAGCTACACCAACCTCGGCGGTCAGCTCACCGTCTTCGCGCTGCCGAACTAATCGGTCGCAGGATACGGCTTGAAATGAGTGCCGGCGCGGGTTTCCGCGCCGGCACTTCCATGATTAGAATGCCCCCAACAAGATCGCTAACGACCACCTTCAGGGCAGCACGGCCTTCAGGGTTTCAGGGAGAAACGTGCGTTGCATCACCTCAGCACATCCATCACGCGGTCCGTCCTGGCCGCCCTCGCCCTAGCAACCGCGTCGCTGGTTGCCGTACATGCTGAGGATGCCAAACCGACCGACGCGAAGCCCGCCGACGCGGCTCTCGTCAACTCCCTCAACCCCGACGACAAGTCGACGGAGAAGGACGACAAGCTCCTCAAGGTGGACGCGGCCGTGAAGGTCGAGGAGGGCAAGTACTTCGACGCCGACGGGCACCCGACGTTCCACATCACCGATGCGGGCAAGAAGTACGACTGGTATACGTATTCCGGCTACCGTCGCTACCATGCCGAGTGCCACGTCTGCCATGGTCCGGACGGCATGGGATCGACCTACGCGCCGGCCCTCAAGGATTCCTTGAAGCACCTCTCCTATGAGGAGTTCATCGGCATCCTTGTCAGCGGCAAGCAGGACGTCAGCTCGTCCGATCAGAAGGTTATGCCGGCCTTCGGCGAGAACAAGAACGTCATGTGCTACTCGGACGACCTCTACGTTTACCTGAAGGCCCGTGCATCGGGCGCCATGGGTCGCGTCCGCCCGGGCGATAAGGAAGAAAAGCCGGACGCTGCCAAGAAGGCCGAGAAGGAATGCATGGGCGGCTGATGCGCCGTTCCCGTGCGTCGATGGCCGGTGCGCTCGCGCTCCTGTCCATCGTGGCAGGTCCGCGGGGCGCCGCGAGTCAGAACCTGCCGGACCTCGTCACTGCGGACGTGCTGCGCGTCTGCGGCGATCCGGGCAATATGCCGTTCTCCGAACGCAAGGAGGATGGTTTCGAGAATCGCATCGCTGCGATCATCGCCGACGCGCTGAAGGTGAAGGTCCGCTACTACTGGTTGACGCAAGGTCCGGGCTTCGTCCGCAACACCCTCGGCACCGGTTTGTGCGACATCATCATCGGCTCGGCGCTCGGCACCGAACTCGTCCAGAACACGAATCCGTATTACCGCTCGGCCTACAGTCTCGTGATGCGTCACGGCGACCTTGAAGGCATCACCGGCCTCGACGATCCGAGGCTCAAGGGCAAGCGGATCGGCGTAATCGCGGGAACCCCACCGGTGAACCGGATGGGTGACCTCGGCTTGATCTCGGCCATGAAGGCGTACGCGCCCTATCAACTCGATCCGTCCCGCAAGAACCAGACGGTCAGCGCCGAGATCGTCGCCGACCTCGGCGCCGGCCAGATCGACGCGGCCGTGCTCTGGGGACCGTCGGCGGGCTGGCTGGCCAAGCAGAGCGGGACGGCACTGGATGTGATCCCGCTCCTCCACGAGCCGGATCGTCCGCCGATGAGCTACCGCATCGCCATGGGCGTACGGATCGGCGAGAACGACTGGAAGCGATCGCTCAACACAATCCTGCGCACGCGTAAGGCCGACATCGACGCGGTGCTGCGCCAGTACGACGTGCCCCTGCTCGAAGAGGATGAGAACGCGTTGCTCGCGCCCGCGAAGCCGTGAGCGGCCCTCGCTCAGCCTCGACCGGACATCAGACCGGCTCGATGCCGCTTCGGTCGAGCCTATCCAGTGCCTGCAGCACCGTCTCACCACCGATGACGAGGTCGGGGGCGATCTCCGCAAGGGGCACCAGCACGAAGGCACGCTCGCGCACGTAACGGTGCGGCAGCACGAGGCGCGCGTCCGAGACCTCGGCATCGGCGTAGGACAGCACGTCGATGTCGATCACCCGCGGTCCCCAGCGCCGCTCCCGCACACGCCCGAGCCTGCGCTCGACGGTCAGACACGCATCGAGAAGGTCGTGCGGCGTCAGGCTGGTCTCGACGCCGAGCGCCGCGTTGAGGAACCAATCCTGATCGGTGTCGCCCCAGGGGGGCGTGCGGTAGTCGGACGATCGCGCCGTCACACGGATGCCCGGCGTGGCGGCGAGCCCCTCGACGGCGGCCGCCAAGCGCGCGGTCTTGTCGCCGATGTTGCTGCCGAGGCCAAGGTAGGCCCGCGTCATGCCGAAAGCCCGCGCGTGCGCGTGATCTCGACGCTCACGCCATCGAGGATGGCGACGACCGGCGCGCTCGGCTTCTCGACCTGCACCGTAACCGCCTCGACGGTGTCGAAGCGGGCGAGGATCGCGCGGGCGATCGCCTCCGCCAGGGCTTCGATCAGTGCGAACCGACGGCCCGTCGCGATCTCGACGACCATCGCCGCGAGATCGGCATAGCTGACCGTCCGATCCACGTCGTCGGATAGGCCCGCATCCCGCAGATCGAGAGCGCAGTTGAGAGAGACGTAGAAGCGCTGGCCAAGGCGCGCCTCCTCCGGCAGGACGCCGTGATACGCGAAGATCGCGATGCGCTGGACGCGAATGCGGTCGCTCATCGCCGCTCCGGCCGCATCACCGCGTCGACCGCCCGCATCGCGTCGACATGGGCCGCCACGTCGTGAACCCGGACGATATCGGCGCCGCGCGTCGCGGCGAGCGCGTGGATCGCGAGCGATCCGTGGAGCCGGTCGGACGGCGCCGTCTCGCGATCGTGAAGGCGGCCGAGCAGGGACTTCCGCGAAACGCCGACGAGGACGGGAAAGCCCAGTGCCCGGATCTCGGGCAGGCGGCGCAGGGCCTCCAGGTGCTGCTCCCAGCTCTTGCCGAACCCGATCCCCGGATCGAGCACGATGTCGCCGTCCGCGATGCCCGCGCGCCGGGCGATGCCCAGCGAGACCTCGAAGAAGCGCAGCATGTCGGCGACGATGTCGAGGCCCGCATCGACGGCCTCGCGGTTGTGCATGATCATCACCGGCGCGCCGTAGCCGGCGGCGACGTGGGCGATGTCCGGCTCGCGCTGAAGACCCCACACGTCGTTGACGATGCGTGCGCCCGCCGTCAGCGCGGCCCTGGCCGTCGAGGCCTTGTAGGTGTCGATCGAGATCGGCACGCCCAGGCGCGGCGCGAGCGCGCGGACCACCGGCAGGACGCGGGCCTGCTCCGCGTCGGCCGAGACGGGGACGTGACCGGGCCGGGTCGATTCGCCGCCGATGTCGACGAGCGCCGCGCCCTCGGCGACCAGGGCATCAGCCTGTCGACAGGCGGCTTCCTCACCGAGGAAGCGACCGCCGTCGGAGAAGGAATCCGGCGTGACGTTCAGGATGCCCATCACGAGCGTCCGCCGCCCGAGATCGGGCAGCAGGCCGCAGAGGGTGGTGGGCGCGTGATTCACGACGCGGTTGTGCTTCCGAAGCTGCTGAGCCGGCAATCCCGATCCAGTCGATGTGACCGAAATCCCGCCTCCGCGCAACGACGGAACGCCTGAACATGCATGGCTGCTTGGCCGAAGCGGACGGCCTCTCGGCGGAGATACGATCCGCAGCGCTATCCGCGATAGCAGCGGATCTCGGCTTCGGCCTGGGCGCGGCGCAGGTCGGCGACCTTGTCGTCGAAGACCTTGGTCGCCTTGAACTCGTTGGCGCGGTTGCCGACGCCCTGGCGCATGGAGAGGACTGTGCTTGCCTGCACATACTTGTCGTAGGGCAGGATCGCGGCAAGCTGGTCGAGGGAGCACGAGCAGCGCTGCATCGCCTCGCGGGTCTGGCCGTTGGCGGCCATGCAGCCGAAGACGTAGTCGACGCGCGCATCCGTCGGATAGTCGTTGTCGGCCTCCACGGCCGCGGCGGGCATCGCCAGCATCGCCAACGCGAGGCTTGAGAGGGCCGCGCCTTCAACCAGCTTTCTGATCATAGCTCAGACGTTCCTCCAGGAGCTCGCCGCCCTCCGCAGATTTCGATTGGGCCTCGATCGAGACGATCTCGCCGGGCACCTCGGGGGAGGTGACGAAGGTGTAGGTCATGTTGTCCATGCCGCGCATCCGCTGGGCTTGCGCGTCGCCCGAGAACGGCCGCGTCACCACCTGCCAGCCGTCGACCGTGCGGCCCTTGTAGTCGATCTTCACCGGCGTGACGGTGGCGCCGTCGCGCAATCCTTTCCGGATCGCGAGCTTGAGGTAGCGTGGATTCGCCTGAAGGACGCGGGCGAGGCCGTTGAGGTGATTCTCCAGGAACAGCGGGATCACCGGGTTGCCCGGCATCTCCTCGAAGGGACCGGCCGGGAAGCGGTTGGTGCCCGAGAACATCTCGACGGCGATGTTGCGATCGGCCGATGTCTTACCGGACTCGAGCTTCAGCTTGATCGTGTCGTCGAGGGGCGGCCCGAAGGGTCCTTTCGCGATGCTTGAGCGGCGCAGATACTCGTAAGTAAGCGTGGCGCCAGCGGGCGCGTTGCGCATCTGCGCCTGCTCGAACAGCAGATCGGAGGCGCTCGGCGCTGCTGCGCTCACCATCCCGGCGGCGGGGGGAGGGCCGGGGAGGGGCGCTGCCGCGTCCTGCGCCAGGGCCGGCGACGCCGCAAGCAGCAGGGCGGTGACGAGAAGCTTCACGGGACGGCGTCCTCCTTGAGCGGCGAGCGGATGTTGGCGCCGATCGTCCGGTAGGTATAATCCGGGGCTGCCTCCGCCGCCTCCTCGACGGCGAGCGCCCGCACCCTGGCGTGGAGCGGCGAGAGCGAGCAGGCCGGATCGGTCGCGGCCGCATCGCCCGCCAGCGCCAGGGCCTGACAGCGGCACCCGCCCCAGTCCTTCTCGCGCCGGTCGCAGGAGCGGCAGGGCTCCTGCATCCAGTCGGTGCCGC
>NZ_CAXTBY010000173.1:0-5337 GCF_964242245.1 uncultured Methylobacterium sp.
AGGCGGTCGCCATCGGCGACGTCTGCTTCAAGCGCGACGGCGTCTACGCGATGGAGCTCGGCGGCCCCGAGGTCGGGCGCGGCTGCGGCGGCCGCGGCATCATCCACGGCTTCGAGCTTTTGGAGAAGCTCGGCTTCCACGAATGGGGCTTCGACTACGTCCTGCTCGACTTCCTCGGCGACGTGGTCTGCGGCGGCTTCGGCCTGCCGATCGCCCGCGACATGTGCCAGAAGGTCATCGTCGTCGGCTCCAACGACCTGCAATCGCTGTACGTGGCCAACAACGTCTGCTCGGCGGTGGAGTATTTCCGCAAGCTCGGCGGCAACGTCGGCGTCGGCGGCCTCGTCATCAACAAGGACGACGGCACCGGCGAGGCGCAGGCCTTCGCCGACGCGGTCGGCATCCCGGTGCTGGCCTCGATCCCGGCCGACGACGACATCCGCCGGAAGAGCGCGAACTACGAGATCATCGGCCGGCCCGACGGGCGCTGGGGCTCGCTGTTCTCGGATCTGGCCCAGAACGTCGCGGACGCCAAGCCCAACCACCCGACCCCGCTCAGCCAGGACGGCCTGCTCGGCCTGTTCTCCAGCGAGAGCACCGGCCGCGACGTGGTGCTGGTGCCGGCCACCTTCGAGGATATGTGCGGCGTCGCCCACGTGACCAAGCCGTCCCTCGAAGTCGTCTACGACGAGGTCTGACGCGCATGGCCGTCACCCTCGACATCGCTGCGCTGCGCGCCCGCCGGGAGGTTCCGGCCTCGACCCTGGAGGCCCTCCAGGCACCGGTCCCGGCCGCGCCGATCAATCTCGACGCGACCAAGGGCGACGGCCTCGGCTGCCATTCCGGTAAGGATGCGATGCGGGCCGCGGCCGAGGCCGCCGGCATGTCGGAGACGCTGGAGCAGCTCAAGAAGGACTACCCGGCCGGTCCCCACGACCAGCCGCAGAGCATGTGCCCGGCCTTCGGTTCGCTCCGCGTCGGCCTGCGCATGCGCCGCACCGCGACGATCCTCTCCGGCTCGGCTTGCTGCGTCTACGGGCTGACCTTCACCTCGCACTTCTACGGGGCCAGGCGCAGCGTCGGCTACGTGCCGTTCAACTCGGAGACGCTGGTCACCGGCAAGCTGTTCGAGGACATCCGCGAGGCGGTGTTCCTGACGGCCAAGCCCGCGGATTACGACGCCGTCGTCGTCATCAACCTCTGCGTCCCGACCGCCTCCGGCGTGCCGCTGCGGCTGCTGCCGAAGGAGATCGACGGCGTCCGCATCATCGGCATCGACGTGCCGGGCTTCGGGGTGCCGACGCATGCCGAGGCCAAGGACGTGCTCGCCGGCGCGATGCTGAAGTTCGCCCGCACGGAAGCCGAGCAGGGTCCGGTGCAGGCGCCTCGCGCCGGCCGCTCCGAGCGCCCGACGGTGACGCTCCTGGGCGAGATGTTCCCGGCCGATCCTGTCGTGATCGGCGCGATGCTGGAGCCCCTCGGGCTCGCGGCCGGCCCCGTGGTCCCGACCCGCGAGTGGCGCGAGCTGTATGCCGCGCTCGACGGCGCGGCGGTGGCCGCGATCCACCCGTTCTACACCGCCAGCATCCGCGAGTTCGAGGCGGCCGGCCGGCCGGTCGTCGGCTCCGCGCCGGTCGGCGTCGACGGCACCGCGGATTGGCTCGATGCGATCGGCGAGGCCTGCGCCGTGCCGCGTAGCCTGGTCGAGGCGGCCAAGAACCGCCTGCTGCCGCCGATCCGCGGTGTGCTCGCCGCCGCGCCGATCAAGGGCCGGATCACGCTGTCGGGCTACGAGGGCTCGGAACTCTTGGTCGGTCGGCTGCTCGTCGAGAGCGGCGCGGACCTGCGCTACGTCGGCACCGCCTGCCCGAAGACGCCGTGGTCGGAAGCCGACCGCGCCTGGCTCGAAGCCCGCGGCGTCCAGGTCAGGTTCCGCGCCTCGCTCGAGGACGACCTCGCGGCGATGCACGCGTACCGGCCGGATCTGGCCATCGGCACGACGCCGGTGGTGCAGAAGGCCAAGGAAGCCGGCACGCCGGCGCTGTACTTCACCAACCTGATCTCGGCCCGCCCGCTGATGGGCGTCGCCGGCGCCGGGTCGCTCGCCAAGGTGATCAACGCCGCGCTGGCCAACACGGAGCGCTTTGCCGCGATGCGCGCCTTCTTCGACGGCGTCGGCACCGGCCACGCCGCCGGCGTCTGGGAGGACGTGCCGCAACTCCGCAAAAGCGTCGCGCCGGCCCCGAAGGCCAAGCAGCACGCGCACGATCCGATCGGGGAGATGGCCTGATGCTCGTCCTCGATCACGACCGCGCGGGCGGATACTGGGGCGCCGTCTACGTCTTCACGGCGATCAAGGGGTTGCAGGTGATCATCGACGGCCCCGTCGGCTGCGAGAACCTGCCCGTCACCTCGGTGCTGCACTACACCGACGCGCTGCCCCCCCACGAACTGCCGATCGTCGTCACGGGCCTCGGCGAGGAGGAACTCGGCCGCCACGGCACGGAAGGGGCGATGAAGCGGGCGCACGCGGTGCTCGATCCCGCCCAGCCCAGCGTCGTCGTCACCGGCTCGATCGCCGAGATGATCGGCGGCGGCGTGACGCCGGAAGGGACCAACATCCAGCGCTTCCTGCCGCGCACCATCGACGAGGACCAGTGGCAGACCGCCGACCGGGCGATGCGCTGGCTCTGGCAGGAATACGCCGCCCGGCGCTTCGCCAAGAAGGGCATCCCTGCGCGGCCCGCGCGCAAGGCGGGCGAGCGCCCGCGCGTCAACCTCATCGGCCCGGCCTACGGGACCTTCAACATGCCGTCCGATCTCGCCGAGATCCGCCGCCTCGTCGAGGGCATCGGCGCCGAGATCAACCTCGTATTCCCGCTGGGTTCGCATCTGGCCGACGTGCCGAAGCTCGTGAACGCGGATGCCAACGTCTGCCTCTACCGCGAGTTCGGCCGCCTGCTCTGCGAGGACCTGGAGCGGCCCTACCTCCAGGCGCCGATCGGCGTGCTCTCGACCACCAAGTTCCTGCGCACGCTCGGTGAAATTCTGGGTCTCGACCCGGAGCCGTTCATCGAGCGCGAGAAGCACACCACGATCAAGCCGGTCTGGGACCTGTGGCGCTCGGTGACGCAGGACTTCTTCGGGACTGCCAGCTTCGGCATCGTCGCCACGGAAACCTACGCGCGCGGCGTCCGACATTTCCTCGAAGAGGAGATGGGGCTTCCCTGCACGTTCTCCTTCGCCCGGAAACCCGGCGCCAAGCCGGACAACGCAGCGGTTCGCGAGGCCATCGCGAAAAATCCGCCGCTGGTGCTGTTCGGTTCGTTCAACGAGCGGATGTACGCGGTCGAGAGCGGGTGCCGGGCGGTGTTCGTGCCGGCCTCGTTCCCCGGCGCCATCATCCGGCGCCATACCGGCACGCCGTTCATGGGGTACTCCGGTGCGACCTACCTCGTGCAGGAAGTCTGCAACGCGCTGTTCGACATGCTCTTCCACATCATCCCGCTCGCCCGCGACATGGATGCGGTCGAGGCGACGCCGGCGCGCATGCACCGCGAGCTGCCGTGGGAGGAGCCCGCCCGGGCGCTCCTTGAAACTTACGTCGAGAGCCAGCCGGTGCTGGTCCGGATCTCGATGGCCAAGCGCCTGCGCGACGCCGCCGAGCGTGACGCCCGCCGCGACGGCGCCGCGCGCGTGGCGAGCGGCCACGTCGAGACCGCGCACGAGGGCCTGAAGCTCGGAGTCGCCGCATGAGCGCCTCGGCTCACTCCGTTCCCGCCGCTTCGCTCCGGCTCGCGCCGGTCGAATCCACCCCCATCCCGCCGGACCCGCGCAGTGCGCAGGCCGCGCCCAGGAGGAAGTCCATGGCCCGTTCGATGAACCCGACGTCGCGCCTGCACCAGGAGGAAGTCCAGTTCCGGATGATCCTCGGCGTGACCTACCCGTTCTTCCTCGTCGCGGCGATCGCCGAGCGCGTCGTGCCGGCACATGAATCCGGCCGTCCGGCGCCGCGCCGCTCGGTCTTCGGCGAAGCCAGGACCATGGCGGTCCAGGCCATCTCCTACGCCTTCATGGGCTGACGCGGGCCGCTTGATCGCCCCCGAGCCCTTCGAGACGCTTCCGTCCGCGAGAACGGGTGGAAGTCCGGTCGTGGCGCAGGATGCGGCCACGGCACTATCCCCCGCGCGACGACGCCGCGCGGTCTGCCCAACGGAGGACCTTCAACGATGGCCAATCCTGGAACGCTCGAACGACCGAGCAGCCTGTCGGGGCTGACGGAACCCGAAGCCAAGGAGTTCCACGCGATCTTCCTGACGAGCTTCATCATCTTCACGGCCATCGCCGTGGTCGCCCACATCCTGGTCTGGCTGTGGCGGCCGTGGCTGCCCGGGCCGAAGGGCTACGCCCTGCTGGAGGGCGCCGGACAGGCCGCCCACGGCCTCGTCTCGATGATTTCCTGAGGAGGACACCATGCACAAGGTCTGGCTCCTGTTCGATCCCCGCCGCACGCTGGTGGCGCTGTTCACCTTCCTCTTCGTCCTCGCGCTGCTGATCCACTTCATCCTGCTCAGCACCAGCCGGTTCAACTGGCTGGAGGGTGCCAAGGACTCGAAGGCGGCCTCCCTCCAGATCGTCGCGCCGACCCCGGCGTGACCGTCACCGTGGCATCCGGCCGGGCACGCCCGGTCGGGTCCGCGTCGAGAGACCCGCAGCGGACCGGAGATCGGGCGACCCGCTCCCGCCCGCTGCGAAGGATCGAGATCGGAACAGGCCGAACGCGGCCGGTCCGTCACCCGCCCCAGTCCGGAGGCCTATCGCCATGGCGATGCTGAGTTTCGAGAAGAAGTATCGCGTCCGCGGCGGCACCCTCGTCGGCGGAGACCTGTTCGATTTCTGGGTGGGGCCGTTCTACGTCGGGTTCTTCGGCGTCACGGGCCTGTTCTTCACCGTGCTCGGCACGGCGCTGGTCATCTACGGCGCGGCGCTCGGGCCGACCTGGAACATCTGGCAGATCAACATCGCGCCGCCCGACCTCAAGTATGGACTCGCGCTCGCCCCCCTGAAGGAGGGAGGGCTCTGGCAGATCATCACCTTCTGCGCCATCGGCTCGTTCGTGTCCTGGGCGCTGCGCGAGGCCGAGATTTGCCGCAAGCTCGGCATGGGCTACCATGTGCCGTTCGCGTTCGGGATGGCGATCTTCGCCTACGTGACGCTGGTGGTGATCCGGCCGTTCCTGATGGGCGCCTGGGGCTACGGCTTCCCCTACGGCATCCTCAGCCACCTCGATTGGGTGTCGAACACCGGCTACCAGTACCTGCACTTCCACTACAATCC
>NZ_CAXTBY010000174.1:0-5271 GCF_964242245.1 uncultured Methylobacterium sp.
TGGATCGTGCTGCCCTCGAAGCGCAGGCCCGGGCTCCGATCACGCGCCAGCAGCAGCGGACCGTCGAGGTCGACGTAGGCGGCGTGGTGAGCGAGCAGCATCGCCGGCGCCATGGCCAGCGACGTGCCGACCATGCAGCCGATCATCAGCGCGAGGCCCCGGGCGCGGGCCTCGTGGGCGAGCATCACCGCCTCGGTCAGCCCACCGGTCTTGTCGAGCTTGATGTTGATCGCGTCGTAGCGCCCGGCAAGCTGGTCGAGCCCGGCGCGGTCGTGCAGGCTCTCGTCGGCGCAGATCGGGATCGGGTGCGCGATCTGCGCAAGCAGCGCGTCCTCGCCCGCGGGCAGCGGCTGCTCGATCAGGCCGACGCCGGCCGCGACGCAGGCGGCGAGGTTGGCCTCCAGCGTGTCGGCCCGCCACGCCTCGTTGGCGTCGACGATCAGGCGACTGTCCGGCGCGCCCCGGCGCACGGCCGCGATCCGCTCGGGGTCGCCCGCGCCGCCGAGCTTCACCTTCAGGAGCGGGCGCGCGGCGGCCCCGTGGGCGGCCGCCTCCATGCTCTCGGGCGTGCCGAGGCTCAGCGTGTAGGCCGTGGTCGCCGGCGCCGGCGCCGACAGGCCGGCGATGTCCCAGGCCGGACGCCCGGACTCCTTCGCCTCGATATCGAGGAGCGCGCAGTCGAGCGCGTTGCGCGCGGCGCCCGCCGGCATGCGCTCCAGGAGTTCGGCGCGGGTGATGCCGGCACCGATCGCGTCGCCCTGCGCCGCGATCAGTTCGGCCACGCCCGCGACGCTCTCGCCGTAGCGCGGATACGGCACGCACTCGCCCCATCCGGCGGCCCCGTCATCCTCCGCGATCCGGGCTGTGACGACCACCGCTTCCGTCCGGCTGCCCCGACTGATCGTGAAGGCGCCCGCGATCGGGAAGCGCTCGACGGCGACGGAGAGCCGCCTCACGGGGCGGTGTCCGGGAACTCGGCGATCAGCCGGTCGACCAGCGCCTCGACGCCGAAGCGGACCGGGTCGGTGGCGGGCAGGCCGTACTCGGCGCCGAGCTTGTCCAGCAGCGCGCGGGCCGGCGCCTCGTCGAGCGCCTGGGTGTTGACCGCGATGCCGGTCGGGCGGATGTTCGGGTTGGTCAGGCTGCCGAGCTGCACCGTCAGGTCGATCACCTGGCGGATCGACGGCAGCGGGTGCTCGACGCCGCGCATGCGCGTGCGGGTGGGCTCGTGGCAGACCACGAAGGCATCGGCCTGCGCCCCGTGCAGCAGGCCGAGGCTGACCCCGGCGAACGACGGGTGGTAGAGCGAGCCCTGGCCCTCGATCAGGTCCCAGTGCTTCGGGTCGGCCGCGGGCGCGATCCACTCCACCGCGCCGGAGATGAAGTCGGCCACCACAGCGTCGATCGCCACGCCCCGGCCGGAGATGAACACCCCGGTCTGGCCGGTGGCGCGGAAGTCCGCGTCCATCCCGCGGGCGCGCATGCCCTTCTCCAGCGCCAGCACGGTGTACTTCTTGCCCACCGAGCAGTCGGTGCCGACGGCGAGCAGCCGCCGGCCCGGGCGCTTCGTGCCCTTGCCGGTGGCGAAGCTTTCCGTGGTGTGGCGCACGTCGTGGAGGGCGCGGCCGCGCCGCTCGGCGGCCTCGGCGATCGCGGGCACGGCGCCGAGCCGCGCGTGCAGGCCGCTCGCGACGTCGAAGCCGGCGTCGAGCGCCGCGACGATCTCGGCGACCCAGTGCTCGGGCAGCACGCCGCCGGCGTTGGCCACGCCGATCACCATCGTGCGGCAGCCCTTGGCCAGCGCCTCGTCGAGGGTGAGGTCGGCAATGCCGAGGTCGGCCGCGCAGCCGGGCAGGCGCATCTGGCCGATGCACCATTCGGGGCGCCAGTCGACGATGCCGTAGGCGGTCTTGGCCGCCAGCCGGTCCGGCACGTCGCCGAGGAACATCAGGTAGGGCGTCTCGATCTGCATCGGTCCAGCAACTCCCTCCGGACGGCCGCACGCGGTCCCTATGCGCGATCGGCTGCGTCGAGGGCAATGCACGATCACGGCCAAGCCGCGGCACGCCTCCAAGCCGCGGCACGCCTCCAAGCCGCGGCACGCCTCCAAGCCGCGGCACGCCTCCAAGCCGCGGCACGCATCCTTGCGGTCCGCGGCGATGTGCGGTGTGGTCGGGCGCGGATTGCGATGCGAGGGTCGAGCCGATGAGGATGTACGGCAACTGGCGCTCGGCCGCCGCGTTCCGGGTGCGGATCGCGCTGAAGCTCAAGGGCATTCCTTACGAGGAGACGTTCATCGACCTCGACGCGGGCGACCAGCACCGGCCGGAATTCCGGGCGATCAACCCGCAGGGCGCGGTGCCGGCGCTGTTCGACGGGGAAGGACCGCCGCTGACGCAATCGCTCGCCATCCTCGACTACCTGGAGGAGACGCATCCGAGCGTCCCGCTGCTGCCGGCTGATCCCCGCGAGCGGGCACGCGTCCGCTCGCTGGCGCAGGTCGTGGCCTGCGACACGCACCCCCTCTACGTGCCGCGGGTGCGCAACCACCTGATGGGAGCCTACGACCTGCCGCGGGACCGAATGATGGACTTCGTCCGCCACGCCTTCGCGACCGGTCTGACGGCGCTGGAAGCGCGGCTCTCCACCGAGCCCGGCACCGGCCGCTATGCCCAGGGCGACCGGTTGAGCCACGCCGACCTCTGCCTCGCGAGCCTCTGGGTCGGCACCGCGATCTTCGACGTGCCGACCGACGCCTACCCGACGGTGCGGCGCATCGCCGAGGAGTGCCTGTCGCAGCCGGCCTTCATGGAAGCGCATCCCAAGCGCCAGCCCGGTGCTCCGGCCTGAAGGGGCTTGGGCAAGAGGCTTGAGGCGAGGCGCAAAATTTTTTGACGGCTTCGCCCGGCGCGCCCGTGTATCGGATGTGTCTGGAACGGTTCCGAGGTAGGCCGCGGCGCGCGTCTGCCCGCGGGACGTGAGGCGGCCGGTCGGGCCGCGGGAGCAACGGCAAGCATGGTACCGGTCGAGAACGAGACGGGGCTGCACCGGGTCGTCGTGGTCGGAGGCGGCGCCGCCGGCCTGCAACTGGCGACGAAGCTCGGTGACAGGTTCGGGCGGAGCAAGGACGTCCACGTCACCCTGGTCGACCGCGCGCGCACCCACATCTGGAAGCCGCTGCTGCACGAGGTCGCCGCCGGCAGCCTCGACATCGGCCGCCACGCGGTCGACTACCTCCACCACGCCCACGAGCACCATTTCCGCTATCGGATCGGCGAGATGACCGGCCTCGACCGGACCGCGCGCACGATTCAGCTCGCGGCGAGCCACGATCCGGAGGGCCGCGAGGTCACGCCCCTGCGCGCGATCCCCTACGACACCCTGGTGATGGCGGTGGGCTCCACCACCAACGACTTCGGCACGCCGGGCGTCAACGCGCACGCCATCGCGCTCGACACCCAGGATCAGGCGGTGCGGTTCCAGCAGCGCCTCGTCAACGCGATGCTGCGCGCCCACACCCAGGACGGCCCGGTGCGTCCGGGCCAGCTCCACGTCACGGTGATCGGCGCGGGCGCGACCGGCACGGAACTCGCGGCCGAACTGCACCGCACCGTCCGCCACGTGGTCTCGACCGGCATGGACCGGATCGACCCGGCGAAAGACCTCAAGATCACCCTCGTCGAGGCGGCCGAGCGCATCCTGCCGGCGGTGCCGGAGCGGCTCTCGGCCGAGGTGATGCTGCTGCTTGCCAAGATCGGCGTCGACGTGCGGGTGCGGGCGCGGGTGACGGAGGTGCGCGCCGACGGCGTCGCGCTCGCCGACGGCGACTTCATCCCGTCCGAGCTCGTGGTTTGGTCGGCCGGCGTGAAGGCGCCCGCGTTCCTGCAGGGGATCGGCGGCCTGGAGACCACGCGCACCAACCAGCTCGTCGTGACGCCGACCCTGCAGACCAGCCGCGACCCCGACATCTTCGCGGTGGGCGACTGCGCCTACCTCGTGGAGGCCGGCTCCGATACGCCGGTGCCGCCGCGCGCCCAGGCCGCCCACCAGCAGGCGAGCCACCTGATCAGGCAGATCCCGGCCCGGATCGCCGGCCGGCCAATAAAGCCCTTCAAGTACCGCGACTTCGGCTCGCTGGTCTCCCTCGGCGCGTACTCGACCGTCGGCAGCCTGATGGGCTTCATCCAGGGCAGGAACATGTTCATCGCCGGGCTGTTCGCGCGGATGATGTACCGCTCCCTCTACAAGATGCACGAGCAGGCGCTGCACGGGACGGTGAAGACCGCGCTGGACGCCGCCGCCCGGGCGCTGACCCGCCGCACGGAGTCGCGGGTGAAGCTGCACTGACGGTCTGCCGCCCGCGCGGCGGCCCGCCCGTTGCACCGCCGCCCGTTCGATGGTTTCCTCACGCCCGCGGCCCGCATGAGACGGGCCCCCACGGGAGGAATGACGCCACCATGATCCTCGTCAGCGTGATGTACCCGGGCGGCGCCCGGTTCGACATGGACTACTACCTCGGCCACCACATGCCGCTGGTGCGCGAGCGCTGGTCGCCGATGGGCCTGCACGAGGCCAAGGTCGTGCGCGGCGTCGGCACCCCGGACGGAAGCCCTGCCCCGTTCCAGGTGATGGCGCTGCTGACCTTCGACTCGGCCGATGCCTTCGCCAAGGCGGCGGGCGCGCACGGGCCGGAGATCTTCGCCGACATCCCCCACTTCACCGATGCCCAGGCCGCCGTGCAGCTCAACGAGTTCCCCGAGGCGTCGGCGTGATCGACATCGTCCAGGCGGTCCAGGCGGCTGATCCGAGCCTCGGAGCGCGGGTGATCGTTCTGCGTGCCGACTCGCGCGCGCTCGGTGCGCCGGACCGCCTCGCGCCGGAAGCCGCGGCCTGGATCGCCGAGCACGCGGCCGACGCCCGGCTGGCGCGGCCGACGATCCTGCTCGCGCCCCATCCCGGCGCCGTGCCGGTGCCGCGCGTCGTCACGGTGATGGCCTTCACGGAGGCCCGCCAGCTTGCGGCCTTCGCCACCGCCTGGACCGCCGAGCCGGACGCCGACGCGCGGGACGATCGATCGTAGACCCGCGCCTCGGACGATGGTCCGGATCGCCCGCGGCTCCTCTCTCCCGTGCGGGGCAGGGGCCGCGCAGCGTGCCGCCGATCCCGCAGGACCTCGTACGGTTTCCGGTTGATCGGTTCGGTTGCGCGCACTCCCTCCCCCTCTGCGGGCTTGCGGATGCACGCATCGCTCCACGCGATCTGGGAGGAGCG
>NZ_CAXTBY010000175.1:0-5133 GCF_964242245.1 uncultured Methylobacterium sp.
CCGGGCGCAGGGTCTCCGTCGCGGTGCCGAAGCGGATCAGCGGATGGTCGCGCGCGATGAGCTTTTGCGTATTGCGTTCGCCAATCCGGTAGTAGCTCATGGTCTCGACCTCGAGCCCCGGCACGATCGCCTTCACGACCCCGACCGCCCCGCCCGGCGGCGAGCAATCGACGTAGAGGATATCGAAGCCCGCCTTCTCCAGCCGCTCGCAGGCGATTCGTCCGCGGGCATGGCCGTCCGCGGCCGGCGTGGTCGGCAAATCCAAAAACTTCTTCGTGCCTCGCTCGGAATAGACCGTGTCCTTCAGCACGTCGCGCAGCGCGTCGGCCGGCAGCTCGATCCAGTCGAGCATCGCCTTCAGCGCCCGGCTCTCCTCCAGGTCGAGGCTCGGCAACGCCTTCCGGATGAAGCTCTGGACGTAGCCCGCCGGCGTGACCCGCTCGGCGAAGGCCAGCGGGCCGTGGCCGAAGGCCTTGCGAACGCGCGCCGCCTGGAACTCCAGCAGAGCCTTGCGCAGGGCCCGCTCGCGGTCCGGGTCGCAGGCCTCGCCGCAGGCCGAGAGCGCGATCGGCACCGGCGCGTCGGCCGGGTTCCGGTCGTAGCCGACGACGTAGAGGTTGGTCAGCCCGAACTGGTCGGTGGCGAACTTCGGCAGGGCCCTGATGCCGAGTTCATCGAGCCGCGCGAGCATCGCCGCGGTCTCGGGCCCGAGTCCCTCCGACACGTCGAGCATCACGCCCTGGTCGAGCGCCCGGAACAGCAGGCCGTTGCCGTCGCGCTGGAGCAGTTCGAGGACGCCGTGGCCCAGCGCGAACGGCACGTCGGGGCCGGCGCCGAGGCCGTTGGTGATCAGGTTGGTGAACGGCCGGTAGCCCTCCGACAGCTCGAAGTAGTCGGTCGCGGCGATGTCGAGCGGCATCAGCACGATCTCGCCCGTCCCGTGACGAGTCGCCGCCGTCCATTCGAGCACGGTGTCGCGGCCGACGGGCGAGCCGGCGGGCAGGCAGAGCGTCAGCGGGTCGGCGACGGCGCTGGCGCCGTAGACCCTGACGAGGTCGTGATAGCTGCCGCGCTCCTTCTCCCGCGGCATCACGGCGAGCGACGGCATCAGGTTCTCGGCGATCTCGGCGACCGCTCCGATCAGCGCCTCGTCGTCGGTGGCGCCGTAGCCGATGCCCGAGGGCATGGCGCCCACGAAGAACGGGTCGTCGAGGAACAGCGAGACGAACCAGACCGGCACGCCGGTGCGGTCGAGCGGCGCCAGCGGGAAGCCGACGATGCGGCCCGGCGGCAGGATGTCGAGGTAGGCGCGCACCGGCTCGGGCAGACTCCCGGGCAGGCCCTCGATCACGCGGGGGGCACCGAAGCGGTAGGCGCGCGGCGCCGTGATGCGGGGATCGCGGGCCCGGTCGTCCTGATCGTTCTCGCTCACGTGTCGGTCCGTTTCCTCAGGCCGCTCGGCCGTACGCGCGGGCGATGAGCCGCATGGTGTGCAGGTCGCGGGCAGCCGAGTAGGCGTCCCGCTCCGCCGGCCGGCGGAGCGCCGAGCCGAAGGCCCGCACCTGCTCGGTGAAGGGGGAGGCCTCCGCGTCGAAGGCGAGGGCTTGCGACGACCCGGTCGCGCCGTCGGTGAACGTCACGCGGCCGCCGGCCGTCTGGCCCATCGTGTCGATCGCCGTCAGCAGGCCGCGCGTGCCGACCACCTCCAGGCGGCGGCGGGGCAGTGCGTCCGGGCAGTTGTAGGCGACGTTGAGGCTCGCCAGCACGCCGCTCGGCGTGCGTCCGATCAGGAGCGCGCCGTCGTCGACGGCGTAGTCCTGAGCACGGGCCTGGGTGAGCGCGGCGATCTCATGGATCGATTCGCCGAGCAGGAAATCGACGAGGTCGAGGCCGTGGGGGGCCAGATCCATCAGCGCGCCGCCGCCGGCCTTGCCTGCGTCGATGCGCCAGTTGTCCTGGCCGGGGCAGGCCGCCCAATCGCGCCCGAGCCAGCAGGCATAGACGATGCGGATCGCCGTGACCGTGCCGAGCCGCCCGTTGCCGATCGCGGCGCGCATCGCCCGGTGGCCGGGATGATGGCGCTGGTCGAACGCCGTCCCGTAGAAGGTCCCGCGGACGCTCGCCGCCATGGCCTCGGCGTCGGCGAGATCGGCCGCCATCGGCTTCTCGCACAGGATCGCCCGGCCCGACGCGGCGATCGCCTCGACGGCGGCCCGGTGCCGATGGTTCGGCGTCGCGACGTAGACGGCCTCCACATCCGGCTCGCCGAGGAGACCCGCGAGGTTCGCATGCGCCCGCGCCCCCTCCGCCTCGGCCGCCGCGCGGGAGGCCGCGCCCGGATCGCACACCGCCACCAGCCGGTGGCCGGCGGCGCGGATGCCCGGCGCCATGTAGTCGCGCGCGACCCAGCCGTAGCCGACGATGCCCCAGCCGACGTCGTCGCTCATCACCAGCGCTCCGGCAGATCGACGAACTCGCGCCTGCGCACCCGGTCGGTGTCCGGTCCTGCGAGGTCGCCCGTGTACGCGATCGTCTCCGGCCCGGAGACGTGCAGCGGGTAAGTGACGCATGGGGCGTACTCCGCCGCGTAGCGCTCGGAGGGCCAGCGAATCCGGTAATCCTCCGGGCCGTCCCGGCTGTAGAGCGGGTTGAGGGTGAGGCCGGTCCCGGCGCGCGGAAGGGTCAGCCCGTCGATCACCGAGCGCGGCGCCGGGCGCATGCCGGGGCCGGCGACGACCGAGAACGCCTCGCAGGCCCGCAGCTCCGCGGGCTCGCGCGGGCTCGGGGCGCGGGCCTCGACGAGAGCCCGGGTCAGCTCCGCGTCGTCGTAGACCAGGGCGTCGGGGAACAACTCGGCGATCTCGTCGGCCGAGACCGCGCGGCCGGCCGAGAAGCCGGGCCGGGCGCTGTTGTGGATGTGGCTCACGGCGAGCCAGCCGTCGTCGCCTGCGTTCTGGCGCAGGTTGTCGAGGAGCGCCGGCTTGTCGTCCAGGAAGTAGAAGGCATCGTTGCACACCACGAGGTCGACCGGTGCGCCCGGGATCGGCCAGTGGGCCGAGCCGGCATCGAAGCAGACGAGTTGCGCCCCCGCGCCGACGACCCAGTGCCGGGCGAGCCAGAGCTTGGCGAAGACCACGTCGGCCCCCGCGACCTTGCAGCCGCGGCGCTCCAGATCGCGCAGGTAGTGGCCGATGCCGCAGGCGAACTCGAAGACGCAGACGGGATCGTTCCAGTGCGCCTCCAGCAAAGACAGGCCGGCGAGGTAGGTCGGATCGCTCCAGCGATGCAGGAAGTAGTCGCCGATGCGGCCCCAGCCGAGGAGGCCGACGGCATCTCGCAGCGACGCGGTGGCGCGGGCACCGACCAGCCGATGAAGATCGGCCGGGTCGGCCGGCGGGCCGGTCCACCAATCGTCCTGGTCTGCGAGGAGCGCGACCAGGGCCGCATCACCTTCGCCCGCGTCGAGGTGGGCGAGCACGCGGCTGACCAACGCTGCACGCCCGACGCGAAGATAGGGAATGCCGTCGATCACCGGCCAGCGAGCGTCCGACCCGCCGTCGCGCAGCGAATGCGACGTGTCGGACACGAGCGGATGGCCGGTCTCAGGCGATCGAAGGTCGAAGGGGATCATGGGATTCTGGAGGCCGTCGCGGCGCGCGCGGTCACGGGATGCGCATGTCCGTCAGGACACGATCGTGAAATTGCTTCACCGGACCGGCATGGACGAGCTCCATCTCGTCGAGCACCGTCTCCATGGTCAGCGAGGCGGCGCGCAGGTGCTGCGCGATCTGCAGGACGCGGTCGATGCCATCGGCCGCGTGGAAGGCCCGGCCCTCGGCGGTGGCATCGTCGGGGAGCACGGCGCGGGCCCGCTCGACCGTCGCGCGCAAGTTCACGTCCAACTCCTCGAGCGCCCATTGCGTCGTGCGGACCATCATCGGCGCGAGGTGTCCGCCGAGGAGCATCTCGCCGGTGAAGCCGGCATCCGGCATCGCGGCGTTGTGGAAATGGTGCGCCATCGCCGCCAGGAACACGGTGGCCGGATCGGCCCGGTAGAACGGGCTCAGCACCACGCCGTAGACCGCCACGACGAGGCAGTGCTCGGCGTGGTTCTCCGGCGGCTCCAGAAGGAGGCGGGCCCGGCCGGGACGGGTCACGCCGGCGCGCGGCTGCTGCGCCAGCGCGGTGACGAATCCGGGCAACGGCCCGAACCGCCGCTCCGGATGGCGGCGCAGGCGATCGCGCAACCGCGTGCGCAGTTCGTCGTCGAGACGGTCGGTGACGGCGTCGAACCCGGCGACCAGAACCTCCGAGGCGGCGGCGTCCGGCAGGCCGACGGCGGACAGGAACGCGGCGTCGAGGTCGCAGAGCCGGGTCGCGGCCAGCGCAGTCGCCGTCACGTCGATGGCGACCTCCTCGGCCGGGGTGCCGCCCGTGAGTGCGCTCCATCCTTGCGCGAACAGCCGCTCGGCGATCGAGCCGGCGCGCCCGGCCGACCGGACGCGCTTGAGATCGTTCATCTCGATCAGGAGGTCGCGGAGTTCCGCGGGCGCGGCGGGCCCCGCGGCGCCCGCAGGACTGCCGGCCGGCATCAGTGCGCGCCGAGCCAGTCGAGGAGCATCTTGCCCTGCTTGCCGAAGTCGTGCTCCGGCCCCTTGCCGTTCCGGACCATCGGCGCCTTGAAGAAGGTCGAGAGCTGCTCCTGGACGCCGCCGTCGCCGCGCTTCTTGGCGAGATCGAGGACGCGGGCGATCTCGATCACCAGGGGTGCTGCCAGGATCGAGTCCTTGCAGAGGAAATTCACCTTGATCTGCATGCGCTGGCCCATGAAGCCGGTGACGTCGATGTTGTCCCAGGCTTCCTTGTCGTCGCCGCGGGGGCGGTAGTAGTGGATGTGCACCAGATGGTCCTCGACCGGGTAGCCGAGGATCGAGTCGAGCACCGTGCCCTTGGTGTTCAGCTTCGACTGAAGCGAGTTCGGGTCGTTGAGGGCGAGGCCGTCGCGGTTGCCGAGGATGTTGGTCGAGAACCAGCCGTCGACGTGCAGCGCGCGCGCCTTGAAGGCCGGCGCCAGCACCGTCTTCATCATGGTCTGGCCGGTCTTGCCGTCCTTGCCGGCCACCGGCACGTTCA
>NZ_CAXTBY010000176.1:0-4984 GCF_964242245.1 uncultured Methylobacterium sp.
GGGCTCTCGATCCCGAAGAGCTGGACGAGGCCCGGCAGGCCGTGCTCGGCCGGGCCGTCGATGACGAAGTCGGCCGCCGGCTCCCCGGGCCCGGTGAGCTTCGGGCGGATGCCCGCGTAGTCGGGCACCAGCGCGCCGTCGGGCAGGGCCGGCCAGTAGCGGCGGATCGCGGCGTAGAACACCGCGCTCCGGGCGGGATCGACCCGGTAGTCGAGGTGGTCGATCCACTCCACGTCCGGCCCGAAGCGCATGCGCCCGGCCAGATCCAGGGTCAGGTGGGTGCCCAGGCCCCCCTCGACCGGAGCCGGGTAGATCAGGCGGCTGAAGGCCGCGCGGCCGGTGCAGCCGAAGTAGTTGCCGCGGGCGAGCCGCAGGGCCGGCACCCGCCCGGCCGGGTAGTCCGCCGTGCGCGCGGCCAGCGCCTGCGCCCCGAAGCTCGCGGCGTTGACGACGGCGTCGCACGGGTAGTCGCCCGGCGCGTCGCCGCCGAAGGCCGCGCGCCATCCGCGCCCCGCCCGGGACAGGTGCTGGACCGGGGTCCGCAGCGCCAGCGCCCCGCCGCGATCCTCCAGGTCCCCCTGGAGCGCGAGCATCAGGGCGTGGCTGTCGACGATGCCGGTCCGCGGCGACAGCAGCGCCGCCGTGCAGGCGAGGTTCGGCTCCAGCCGGCGCGCCTGGCCGGCGTCGAGCAGGGCGAGGTCGGCGACGCCGTTCGCCTCCCCCCGCGCCCGGATCGCGGTAATCGCCTCCCCTTCCGCGTCGTCGGCGGCCACGATCAGCTTGCCGCAGGCGCGGTGCCCGATGCCGTGGCTCTCGCACAGGGCGTAGAGCAGGCGCGCGCCGGCGACGCAGTGCCGGGCCCGCAGCGAACCCGGCGGGTAGTACAGGCCCGCGTGGATCACCTCGGAATTGCGCGACGACACGCCCGTCCCGATCGCCTCGGCGGCCTCCGCGACGACGACGCCGTGTCCGCGCAGCGCCAGGGCGCGCGCCACCGCGAGGCCCACGACGCCCGCACCGACGACCAGAACTTCCATGCCGAACCCTTCGCGCGCCGTCCCGGTCCGGTTCTCGGTCAGGACGGACACCGCGTAAAGGCCCGGGCCCGCCGCCGGACCCCGTGCCGCGACCGCGGCCGCACCGCCGTGGCAGTGGAAACCATTTTACAACTTTTAGATGTAATTACTCCGTGGCGGCTTCCGAGGGCGGAAACGCGATCCCTCCCGCCGTCCAGGTCGGACGGGATGCCTCCATCCGCAAGCGTCTGACATCAAGCCTGATTCCTGACCTCTCCCTGCCGAGCATCGGCCGGCAAGCGCCTCGATCGCGCGAGTCCCCCACGGTCTAAGTAGACGCGCGTTCGGAAGATATACACTCATAAGTTGTTTTTTGACGGAAGCGGCGCATAGTTTCGTCTCCCCTCGTCGGGGCCGTTCCGGAGGGTGCGTCCGCCGGGCGCCTGCCCGTCGAACCCTCATCGCAGCCCAGCGCGGCTCCCATGCCCGGGACCGCCTGACGAAGTCCCGGAAGGAGAGAAGACCGTGCAGACCGACAGCAGGACCACCGAGCTCGCCGCCAAGGTCATCGCCGCCTACGTGGCGCGCAACAGCGTTCCGGCCGCAATCCTGCCGGACCTGGTCAGGACCGTCCACGGGGCGATCACCGCCCTGGAGCGTCCCGCCGAGCCCGTCGTCGCCAAGCCGTCGGAGGCGCAGATCCGCGCCTCGATCCGGCGGGAGACCCTCGTCAGCTTCGAGGACGGCAAGCCCTACAAGGCCCTGCGCCGGCACCTCACGCTGCGCGGCCTGTCGCCCGAGGCGTACCGGGCCAAGTGGGGCCTGCCGGTCGACTATCCCCTGGTGTCGGCCGCCTACAGCGCGCGCCGCTCCGTGATCTCCCGGGCGATCGGCCAGGGCCAGCGCCTGCGGATGCAACTGGCGGCGGAATGACCCGGCGCGCGGCGACGCGCGTCCCGTCACGGGTGCCGCCCGCGCGCGGTCTTCCGCGCGGTCTTCGTTGAGGGCGCGCAGGACATCGCGCGTGACATCGCGGTGTTCGGCGGGTGGGAGACGTTCGCCCGGGCGCCAGACCTGACGGGCATGGGCGTGCGCCCGCGTCCGCTCACGGCCGCCTCGCGGGTGATCCCGCGCCGATTCGGCAAAGCGCGCGGCCGGGGTCTTGCCGGTCCGAACGATGCGGACGAGAACGCCGGCTTGACATATATGCTCGATACATCTAACTAAGATGCATCGAGCATATAAGGCGTTGTCGTGGACGAGGCGGATTTTCTGGCGACGTACGATGCCGCCGCCTACCCGCGGCCCGCGCTGGCCGTCGATCTGGTCCTGCTCGGACTTCGGCACGGTCGCCCCGCCGCCCTGCTCGTGCAGCGTGATCAGCATCCCCACGCGGGTCGCTGGGCGCTGCCCGGCGGCTTCGTGCGCCTCGACGAGGCCCTCGACGCGGCGGCGGCGCGCGTCCTGCGCGAGAAGGCGGGGATCGCCGGGGCTCACGTCGAGCAGCTCTACACCTTCGGTGCCGTCGCGCGCGATCCGCGCATGCGCATCGTCACCGTCGCCTACCTCGCCCTGCTGACGGAGGCGGCGTTCGCCGACGCGCTCGAACGCGCGCCGAGGCTGCGGGCGGCGACGATCGCCGTGCCCTGGGCCGGCGAGGCGGGCGGCCCGGTCGCGGTGCTGGCGGCCGAAGGACCGGCCAGGGGCGGATCGCTCACCCTCGCCTTCGACCACGCCGACATCCTCGCGCTCGCGGTGCTGCGGCTGCGGGGCAAGCTCGACCACTCGGACGTGGGCTTCGGGCTGCTGCCCGAACGCTTCACCCTGCGCCAGTTGCAGGACGTGCACGAGGCGATCCGGGGCGTCCCGCTCAACAAGCCCGCCTTCCGCCGGCGGATGCTCGACCGGGGCTGGCTCGAGCCCACGGGTGCCCGCGAGGCCGGCACGTCGTTCCGTCCCGCCGAGCTCTACCGCTTCCAACGCGCGCGCTGACCTTCAGGAGGATGCCATGGCCACGATCCGCACCATCGGTCCCGTCGCCCAGTTGAGGAGCGAGGCGAGCCGCCACGTCATCCGCTACCGCAACGGCCGCGTCCGGCAGAGCGGGCGGGGGCTGGTGTTCTGGTTCCGGCCCGAGACCGCGAGCATCAGCGAGGTGCCCATGGACGACCGCGAGATGACGCTGTTCGTCCGCGGCCGCAGCCGGGATTTCCAGGCGATCGCGGTGCAGGGCACGATCGGCTGGCACGTCGTCGATCCCGAGCGGCTGGCGAGCCGCGTCGACTTCTCGATCGGCCTCCTCACCGGCAAGCTGCGGGGCGAGCCGATCGAGCGGATCGAGGCGCGCATCATCGGCATCAGCAGCCAGGCGGTGCTGCAACACCTCGGCGGGGAGCCGGTGGACGCGCTGCTCGCCGCGGGCCCCGAGCCCCTGCGCGGCAAGCTGGAGGCGATGCTGGCGGCGGACCCGGCGCTCTCCGAGATCGGCGTCGCGGCGGTGTCCGTGCGGCTCACCGACCTCGCGCCGACGAGCGAGCTGGAGCGCGCGCTGCAGACGCCGACCTTCGAGGCGCTCCAGCAGAAGGCCGACGCGGCGATCTTCGCCCGCCGCGCGCTGGCGGTCGAGAAGGAGCGCGCCATCGCCGAGAACGAGCTCGCCGCCAGGACCGAGCTGGCGCGGCGGGAGACGCTGCTCATCACGCAGGAGGCCGAGAACGCCCGCAGCCGCGCGGCGGGCGTGGCGCAAGCGCACGGGGTCGAGGCGGCGGCGGAGGCCGAGCGCATCCGCCTCGTCGAGGGCGCGCGGGTGGGGACCGAGCAGCAGCGCGTCGCGGTCTACCGCGACCTGCCGCCGGCGGTCCTGCTGGGGCTGGCCGCGCGCGAGCTCGCGGGCAAGCTGGAAACGATCGAGCACGTCACCGTCACGCCCGACCTGCTGGCCGCCGCGCTGGGCGAGTTCCGCAGGGCCGCGCCTCAGGTCGCGGCGCGCTGAAGGACGACGGGTCATGCCGGCCGCCACGCACCGCGCCGTCTTCGTCACCCGCGAGACCGACTACGAACTGCTGATCGCCCGGCACGCGACGCGGGGCCAAGCGCGCTTCTTCCTGGAGAGCCGCGGCCAGCCGATCGCGGAGATCGAGGCGCGCCACGCCCGCTTCCACGCGGTGCTCGCGCAGGCGCGCGCCGCGGTGCCGGCGGACTGGCGGCAGGCGCTGGTGCGGCGCGCCGACCTCGACCGTTTCCTGTTCGCGGCCGACGACGTGATCGTCGCGGTCGGGCAGGACGGGCTGGTCGCCAACGTCGCGAAGTACCTCGGCGCGCAGCCGGTGATCGGCGTCAACCCGGCGCCCGACCTCTACGACGGCGTGCTGGCGCGGGTCGCGGTCGAGCGGCTGGGCCGGCTGCTCCCGGCCAGCGTCGCGGGCGCGGCCCAGGTCGAGCGGCGCACCATGGTGCAGGCCGTGCTCGACGGCGGCGAGACGCTGTTTGCCTTGAACGAGGTCTTCGTCGGGCATCGCGGCCATCAGTCCGCCCGCTACCGGATCGAGGCGGACGGCGCGGGGGAGGATCACGCCTCCAGCGGCCTCATCGTCGCCTCCGGCACCGGGGCGACCGGCTGGGCGCGCGCGATCGCGGAGGCGACGCGTCTCGCCCTCGCGCTCGGCCCCGAGGAGCGGGCGGTCGGCTACTGGGTGCGCGAGCCCTTCCCGAGCGTGGCCACCGCCACGCGGATGCGCGCCGGCAAGCTCACCGATGCGCCGCTGCGCGTCACGTCGCGGATGAACGAGGGCGGCGTGGTGTTCGCCGACGGGATCGAGCAGGATTCCATCGCCTTCGGCTGGGGCCGGCAGGTCCGCCTATCGCCCGCGCCCCGCGCCCTTCACCTCGTGGTCGCGTGAGGGGCCGCAGCGCCGATCGCACGCTTCGCGGCGGGCGCCCACGTCGCGGCCCGCGAGGATCGCCGTCGG
>NZ_CAXTBY010000177.1:0-4930 GCF_964242245.1 uncultured Methylobacterium sp.
GACGGCGAGAAGGAGAACAACAACCTCGACCTGTTCGAGGAGATGAAGGTCGCCTCGCTGCTGGGCAAGCTCAAGGGCCTCGACGCGGCGGCGCTCGATTCCTGGGAGGCGCTGCGGATGGGCACGATCCTCGGCGCCAGGGCCCTCGGGCTCGACCACGCCGTCGGCTCGCTGGAGCCGGGCAAGCGGGCCGACGTGATCGCGGTCCGCACCGACACCCCACGGATGACGCCGCTGTTCGGCGAAGGCGCGTACTTCAACCTCCAGCACAACCTCGTCCACGCCGTGCGCGGCTCGGACGTGGACATGACCATGGTCGACGGCTGCGTCGTGGTGGAGGACGGGCGCCTGCGCAGCGCGGACCTGCGCGCCCTGATCGACCACGTCCGCGCGCTCGCCCCCGGCCTGTTCGCGCGGCGCGCCGCCTACCTCGCCGCGCACGAGGGCGGGACGGTGCAGTGGACCGGGCCGGCCTCATGAGGACGGACGATCCCGTAGCCCTCGACGCGTGGTACGCGGTCGAGACCGCGTCCGAGCTCACCGCCGCGCCGCGCGCCACGCGCCTGCTCGGCCAGGACATCGTCTCGCAGCGCCGGCCCGACGGCACGGCGTGGGTGCGCGCGCGGGCCGAGGACGGCACCCTGGGCGCGCCGCTGCCGGTGCGCGAGCGCTACGGCTGCCTCTGGACCACCCTCGGGAACCCTGAGCGCGAGATCGTCGCGATCGCGGAAGCGGAGGAGGCGGACCGGCGCTTCGTGCCCTGCGGCTGGGTGCGGATGCGCACCTCCGGCCCGCGCGTCGTCGAGAACTTCCTGGACATGGCCCACTTCCCGTTCGTGCACACCGACATCCTCGGCGCCGAGCCGCACACCGAGGTGCCGGCCTACGCCTGCGAGATCCGCCGCGACGTGGACGAGGTCTGGGCCACGAACTGCACCTTCTTCCAGCCGCGCATCGCCGCGACCGAGAGCGCGGGCGACTTCGTGCGGCTCACCTACCGCGTGCCCTCGCCGTTCGTGGTGATGCTCTACCGGGTCTGCCCGAGCGCGCCGGACCGGCAGGACGCCATCGCCCTGTTCATCCAGCCGATGGAGGAGACGCTGTGCCGGGCGCAGGCCGTGATGTACCTCGTCGACACGACCTCGACGCACACGGCGCTGCTGGCCTTCGAGCAGGTGATCTTCCTCCAGGACCGCATCATCGTCGAGAACCAGCGCCCGCTGCGCCTGCCGCTGGAGCCGCGCCACGAGATCCCGACCCGGGCCGACAAGTCGTCGGTGGTCTACCGCCGCTGGCTCAAGGAGAAGGGCCTGCGCTTCGGAACGGTGGGCCTGCCCTGATGCCGATGGGGGTCCCGTGAAGGTGCTGCGCCCGCGCGATGCCCGCGAGGCGGTCGCCCTCCTGGCCCGCCCCGGTGCGCGCGCGGCGGCCGGCGGCACCGCGCTCCAGCTCGACTGGGCGGCCGGCGCCGCCGTTCCCGATCAGCTCGTCGACCTCTCCGCGCTCGCCGAGCTGCGCGGGATCGCGGCCGTGCCGGGCGCGGTGCGCATCGGCGCCGCGACCTGCCTTGCCGACATCGAGGCCGACCCGGTCGTCGCCCGGGACCTGCCGCTGCTTCGGGACGCGGTGCGCACTGTCGCCGCCCCCGGCGTGCGGACCCTGGCGAGCCTCGGCGGCAACGTCGCAGGCCGGACCGGATGCTGCCTGCCGGCGCTGCTCGCCCTCGACGCCGCCCTCGACGTGCTGTCGGAGGACGGCTCGGCGCGCGTGGCGCTCGCCGACTGGCTCGACCGGCCGTTCGATCCGGCCGGCCTGATCCTGGCCCTGCACGTGCCCGCGCAGGCCGCGGGGAACCCTGCCACCCAGCGCAAGATCGGCCTGCGCGCCGGCTTCACCCCGAGCGTGATCGGCGCGGCGGGCGTGCTCGGCATGGACGGGGGGCGGATCGTCGCCGCGCGCCTCGCGGTGGGCGGCGGCCGGGTTCCGCCGCGGCGCCTGCCCGGGCCCGAGGCGAGCCTGCGCGGGCACGCGCTCGACGCGGTGGACTGGCCGGCGCTGCACGCCGCCCTCGTCGCGGCCATCGACGCGCCGGACGACGCGCTGCGCAGCGCCCGCTACCGGCGCCTCGCGGCCGCCAACGCCCTCGTGGGGGGACTCGGCGGCGCGCTGCCGACGGGGCGGTCCCGGCCGGTCCAGCGCACGCCCGCCCCGGCGGACGCGCCGCCGGAGCGGGTCGTCGCGCGCGAGGCCGACCCGGCGCGCTGGCACGCGCGGCCCGACATCGCCGACAAGGTGCACGGGCGCCTCGCCTACCTGACCGATGCGCGCCGGCCCGGCATGCTCGTCGGGCGCGTCCTGCGGGCCGGCCTCCCGCACGCCCGCATCCTGTCCATCGACACCCGCGCGGCGGAGGCGCTGCCCGGCGTCGCCGCAATCGTGACCCACCGCGACGTGCCGGGCCTCAACGCCTACGGCATCGTGATGCAGGACCAGCCCGCCCTCTGCGAGGACCGCGTCCGCTTCGTCGGCGACGCGGTCGCGGCGGTGGCCGCGGTCGACGACGCCACCGCCCGCGCGGCGCTGGCGCTGATTCGCGTCGCCTACGCGCCGCTCCCGGTCCTCGACGACCCGGAGGCGGCGCTGGCCGCGGACGCGCCGCGCCTCCACCCGGAGGGCAACCTGCGCCGCGAGATCCGCTTCGCGCGCGGCGACGCGGGGGCCGCGTTCGCGTCCTGCGCCCACGTCGTCGCGGACGTCTACGTCACGCCCCGCCAGATGCACGGCTTCATGGAGACCGAGGGCGGCTGGGCGATGGTCGAGGCCGACGGCAGCCTCACGGTCCGGGCCGGCGGCCAGCACGGCGCCCGCGACCGGCTCCAGATCGCGCGCATCCTCGGCTGGCCGGAGGCGCGCGTGCGCGTCGTGACGAGCCCGACGGGGGGCGCCTTCGGCGGCAAGGACGAGTTGACCGTGCAGCCCGCGCTCGCCCTGCTCGCCGTGAAGTCCGGGCGGCCGGTGCGGCTCCACCTCGACCGGGCGGAATCGGTCGCGGCCGGCTGGAAGCGCAACCCCATGCGCATCCGCATGCGCACGGGCTGCGACGCCGACGGGCGCCTCGTCGCGCTCAGCGCCGACCTGATCGCCGACGGCGGCGCCTACGCCTCGCTCAGCCCCGCCGTGATCGAGACGGCGCTGGAGCATTGCTGCGGCCCCTACCGCGTGCCGAACGTCGAGGCCCGCGCCCGGCTGGTCGCCACCAACAACGGCGCCTGCGGCGCCTTCCGCGGCTTCGGCGCCAACGAGATGACCTTCGCCATCGAGGGCCAGGTCGGGCGGCTGGCCGAGCGCGCCGGCCTCGACGCGGTGGCGATGCGCCGGCTCAACCTGCGCACGCCCGGCAGCCCCGGCCTCCTCGGCCAGCGGGTGGGCCCGAGCGAGCGCCTCGGCGCGATGCTCGACGCGGCCGCGGCGAGCCCGCTCTGGGCGGCGGAGCGCGGGACGGTTCCCGGCGCGCGGATCGGCGTCGGCATGGCGCTGAACTACCAGGGCAGCGGGCTCGGCTCGCTGGTGGAGGATTCCGCGCGGATGGCGCTCCGGCTCGCCGGGGACGGCGCCATCGAGGCGCTCTACGGGCTCGACGAGATCGGCCAGGGCCTGCTCGCCGCGATCGCAAGCGCCGTCGCCGCCGCGCTCGGCGTCGCCCGCGCGGATGTCCGCGCGGTCACCGGCGACACCGGGCTCGCGCCCGATTCCGGCTCCACCACCGCCTCGCGCGGCACCTTCGTCGTGTGGAAGGGCGCGCAGCTCGCCGGTCCCGGCTTCGCCCGGGCCGTTATCGCGGCCGCGGCGACCATTCTCGAGCGCGCGCCCGAGGACCTGTGCCTCGGCCCCGGCGGCGTACGCGAGGCGCGCTCCAACAGCGGCCGGCCGCTCCTCACCTTCGCCGCGCTGGCCGCACGCCTGCCCGACGACGCGCGCCCGAGCGCGGAGGCCGCCTTCGACTTCCCCAAGACCGAGTACGCCCAGGGCAACGCCCGCTACCTGTTCGCCTCCGGCGCCTGCCTCGCCCGCGTGGCGGTCGATGCCGTGGCCGGCACCGTGCGGGTGCTCGACCTCCACCAGCACACTGCGGCCGGCCCAGTCCTGGACGCGGCGGCCTACCTCGGACAGATCGAGGGCGGCGGCGTGCAGGGCCTCGGCTTCACGCTGAGCGAGGACGCGGCCATGGCGGACGGGCGCTACGTCACCGCAAACCTCGACACCTACATGCTGCCGAGCATCGCCGACGCGCCGGGGACGAGCCGCGTCCTCGCGTTGGAGGACCTCGACCCCGGCGATCCGTACGGCCCCCGCGGCGTCGGCGAGATGGGCATCGGCGCGGTGACGCCGGCCATCGCCGCCGCCGTGGCCGACGCGATCGGGCACTGGCCCGCGCGCACCCCGTTCTCGCCGGAAGCGCTGCTCGACGCGCTCGGAGCGGAGGAGGCCGCGTGAGCGCGGGCCCGGTGCGCTACCGCCTCAACGGCCGGGAGCACGCGCTCGCCGGTCCGCCGCGGCGCCCCCTGCTCGACCTGCTGCGCGAGACGCACGGGCTGATGGCGGCCAAGCCCGGCTGCGGCATCGGCCGCTGCGGCGCCTGCCTCGTCCTCCTGGACGGGCGCCCGGTCAACGCCTGCCTCGTGATGAGCTACCGGCTCGACGGCGTCGAGATCATCTCGCCCGAGGGCCTCGACGCGCTGCCGGAATCCGCGCCCGTGCGCGCGGCCCTGATCGCGGAGAACGCCTTCCAGTGCGGGTACTGCGCGCCGGGCGTCACGGTCTGCCTCGTCGCGCTGCTGCGGCGCGAGCCCGACGCCGACGAGGCCGCGATCCGCGCCGCGCTCGCGGGCAACCTCTGCCGCTGCACCGGCTACGCCTCGATCCTGCGCGG
>NZ_CAXTBY010000178.1:0-4840 GCF_964242245.1 uncultured Methylobacterium sp.
TCGAGGGCACCGGCCGGCAGATCCAGTCGCTGTCGCAGCGCATCGACAAGGTGCTCGACGTGACGATCCAGCGCGAGGTCGAGCGGCTCGAAGGCCGCCTGCTGTTCCTCGCCTCGATCGGCTCGGCGGGCCCCTACATCGGCCTGTTCGGCACGGTCTGGGGCATCATGACCGCCTTCACCTCGATCGCGGCTTCCAAGAACACCTCGCTCGCGGTGGTGGCGCCGGGCATCGCCGAGGCGCTGTTTGCCACCGCCATCGGCCTGTTCGCGGCAATCCCCGCGGTGCTCGCCTACAACAAGCTCCAGGCGACCGTGTCCAAGCAGCAGTCGCGGCTGGAGGGTTTTGCCGACGAGTTCTCCGCCATCCTCTCCCGCCAGATCGACGAGCGCCTCTCGCTCGCCGCCTGACCGCGCAAACCGGGAGATCAGCAGATGAGCATGGCGGCGGGTGCGCAGGGCGGCGGCAAGCGGCGGCGGCGGGGACGCCGGGGCGGCGGCCCGATCAACGAGATCAACATGACGCCGTTCATCGACGTCGTGCTGGTGCTGCTCATCATCTTCATGGTGGCGGCCCCGATGATGACGGTGGGCGTGCCCCTCGACCTGCCGCAATCGAAGGCATCACCACTCAACTCCGACACCAAGCCGGTCACGCTCTCGATCCGCCAGAGCGGACAGGTCTTCCTCGGCGAGGACGAGCTCACGGACGACACCATCATCCCGAAGCTGACGGTGGAGGCCAAGTCCGGCTTCGACGAGCGCGTGTTCGTGCGCGGCGACAAGCGGGTCGATTACGGCCGGGTCGCCCAGGTGATGGCGATCGTCACCGGCGGCGGCTTCAAGAAGGTGGCGCTCGTCACCGAGCCCGAGCAGCGATAGCGGGGCATTCGTGAAGCTTCCCTTCCACCGCGGCGAACCGGGGTTCTGGGTCTCGGCCGGCATCCACGCCGGGCTGCTGGCGTTCGCCCTGCTCAGCGTCGCCGCGCCCGCGCTCCCCGAGGCGCAGGAGGGCGTGCCCGTCGAGGTCATCACCGAGAACCAGTTCTCGGAACTCACCAAGGGCGAGCGCAACGCCGACAAGCCGACGCCCGACGCCAAGCCGCGGGCGGACCGGAAGGCAGACAAGATCGAGGAGCGCGAGCCGGAGAACGCGAAGGTCGATTCGCCGACCGCGCCGACCCGCACCGCGGAGATGAAGCTCGCCAACGCCGAGGAGATGCCGCTGCGCGTCACCGAGCCGGACCCGGCCGCCGAGGCGGCCAAGGCCGCCAAGATGGCCAAGGAGAAGGCGGAGGCGGAGAAGGCCGAGGCCCAGAAGGCCGAAGCCGCGAAGGCCGCGGCCGAGAAGGCGGCCGCCGCCAAGGCCGAGAAGGCCAAGTCCGAGGCGAAGGCCGAGGCCGTCAAGGAGGCCGCGAAGGAAGCGGCCAAGGCGGAAGCCGTGAAGCGGGAGCAACTCGCCAAGCTGGTCGAGCGCGAGGAGGCCGAGGCGGCCGCGGAAGCCAAGGCGAAGGCCGACGCGAAAGCCAAGGCCGAGGCCGCCAAGGAGGCTGCCAGGGAAGCCGCGAAGGCGGTGGAGAAGGCGGCCGCCGCCAAGGCGGAGGCGAAGGCCAAGGCGGACGCCGAGGCCGCGCGGCAGGAGATCGCCGAGGCGAAGGCCGAAGCCGAGAAGGAGCGTGCGGAGGCCGCTGCCGCCGCGAAGGCTGAAGCAGCTGCGAAAGCCAAGGCCAAGGCGGTCGCCGACGCGCGCGCCAAGGCCGATGCCGAGGCGAAGGCCCGCAGGCAGGCCGAGCTCGCCAACAAGTTCAACGCCGGCGACATCAAGTCGGTGCTGGCCTCGAAGGTGCCCTCGCAATCGACCGGCGCCACCGGCCGCGACGTCCAGCGCACGGCCGCCCTCGGTGCCGCGACGGGCACGGCCCAGCGCCTGTCGCCGTCCCTGCGCGACGCTCTCGTGGGCATGCTCCAGCAGCAGATCGAGCGCTGCTACGCGGCGCCCCCCGGGGCGGCGCAGGGGGTGGTGCTGCCCGTGCTCGACATCCACCTGAACCAGGACGGATCGCTCTCGACCGAGCCGCGGATCATGCGCGGCGGGGCGAGCTCGGTCGATCAGTCGATCGCGCAGGCGGCGCTCCGCGCGGTGCGGCGCTGCGCGCCCTACCGGATCCCGGCGCAGTACGCGCCGTACTACAACGACTGGAAGGCGATCAACGCGGAGTTCGAGTTCACCGCGACCTGACGCCCTTCGCGCCGCCGAACCGCAACCCGACGTCCGTCCCAAGGCTTCCGGACCAGACCCATGTTTCATCGATCGCCGACGCGCCGCACGGTGCCCGTGCTGACGGCCCTCCTGTCGCTCGCGCTGCTCGGCGCGGCGCTGCTCGGGTGGCCTGCGCCGGCCCAGGCCCAGTTGCAGCTCCGCATCGGCGGGGGCGCGTTCCAGCCGATGCCGATCGCGGTGGCCGACTTCTCGGGCGATGCCAGCCTCGGCGGCCTCGTCTCCGGCGTGGTCACGAACAACCTGCGGCGCTCGGGCTACTTCCTGCCGCTGGACAAGGCGCGGTTCCCGGAGAACCCGCCCTTCGACGCCGCGCCCGGCTTCGAGCGGTGGCGCTCGGCCGGCGTGCAGGGCCTCGTCACGGGCCGCGTCTCGCGCGACGGCTCGGGCCGGCTGAAGGTCGAGTTCCGCCTCTGGGACGTCACCTCGGGCCAGCAGATCACCGGCCAGCAATACGCCACCGATGCGGCGAACGCCCGCCGCACCGGCCACCTGATCTCGGACGCGGTCTACACCAGGATCACCGGCCTCGGTCCGTGGTTCGACAGCCGCATCGCCTTCGTCGACGAGGCCGGCCCGAAGGAGAACCGGCGCAAGCGCCTGATGGTGATGGACCAGGACGGGGCCAACGTCCGCGCGCTGACCACCGGCGAGAGCTCCATCGTCGCCCCGCGCTACTCGCCCGCGACCCAGGACATCGCGTTCATGACGCAGGCGACCGGCCACCAGCCGCGGGTGCAGGTGATCAACCTCGAGACCGGCTCGCGGCAGGCGGTGGGCAACTTCGAGTCGATGAGCGCGAGCCCGCGCTTCTCGCCGGACGGCCGCCGCCTCGTGATGAGCGTGCAGCAGGGCGGCAACGCCGACATCGTGACGATGGACCTCGCCTCGAAGGCGCAGCAATCGATCACCAGCGGCATGGCGATCGACACCTCGCCGACCTACGCGCCCGACGGCAGCCAGATCGTGTTCGAATCCGACCGCGGCGGCTCGCAGCAGGTCTACGTGATGGGCGCCGACGGTTCCAACCCGCACCGGATCTCGTTCGGCGAGGGCTCGGCCTCGCAGCCGGCGTGGTCGCCGCGCGGCGACCTGATCGCCTTCACCCGGCAGCGCAAAGGGGGCTTCGCCATCTGCGTGATGAAGCCCGACGGCTCCGGCGAGCGGGTGCTGACCGAGGGCTTCCACAACGAGGGCCCGACGTTCGCGCCCAACGGCCAGTACGTGCTGTTCTTCCGCGATCCCGGCGGCCAGGGCGGCGGCAAGCTCTACATGGTCGACATCACCGGAAAGGTGGAGCAGCCGGTGCCGACGCCGTCCTACGCGTCGGACCCGACATGGTCGCCGCTGCTCGCGGGGAAGTAGGGTTTGGATGCGTCGCCGCGGTCTCCGGACTGCGCGGCCCGAGGGATTTCCAGGCCCCGCGCTGCTTCCGATAGAGGTATTCGCGACCCCGGACGGTCTTCCACGACATCGAGCCCGCGAACCGGCGATCGAGGTCCGCCCGCGTCGTCCGGTACGCGAGGAAGGCCTGCTCGCAATCGATCGTCTGGCGGCCCTGATCGCCGGTCAACTCGTTGAAGGACAACGCGTTGTCCCCGTCTCATGCCGAATCGGGAGCCAAAGGGATAACGGATATTCTTCGACCGATAAATGTCTTCGCGAAAACGCGTTATCCCCTTGGCGGGCCAACACCGCCCGTCAGGGGATAACGAGCCCTGCGCCGCCTCGGCGGAGACCGTCTCCCGCATCCGAGCCGGAATGGGCTACCTTGGCCGTCCGCCCTCGCAGCCGTGTCCCGTCGGGCATCTATCCAAGGGTGCGCAACGGTGGGATCATCCGCCCCGAGGCGATCCGGGGCGATGCACCCCGTCGCCCAAGGGTGGAGAGCGCCATGACCGACACGCATGCGAGCCGACGCGACCTGCTGGCGGCCTCCCTCCTCGGTGCCTTGCCGTTCGCGTTCGGGCAGGCCTCGGCCAGCCCGCTCGATCCCAGTCAGACGATCGTCCGACGTCCCGACGCGTTGCCCTGGCTTCCCTCGGCCGGGTATCCGGAACGGAGCGTCGACCGCTGCACCCTGACCGGGGACATCAACGATACCGGCCTGTACTACACCCTGGTGCGGTGGTGGCCGGGCTACATGAGCGCTCCGCACACCTACACGACGGACCGGTTCTGCATGGTCCTGTCCGGGGTGTGGTGGTGCAACAGCGGCCCGGACTTCGACCCAGCCTCCTGCGTGCCGGTCCCGGCGGGCAGCTTCGTGCGGCGCGTCGCCGGCACGCCGCATTACGACGGCGTGGTGCGCGATGGCCCTGAGCCGGCCGTCATCGCGATCTGCGGCATCGGACCGGTGAACTACACGCTCGTCGACCCGTCGCAACCGAATTGGCGCAGAGTTTGATCTTTGTGGCCCTCCACCGCGCACCATCCCTCCATGAAGGCTTGCGGATGCACGCATCGCTCCACGCGATCCGGGAAGAGCACGGGTCCTCACACCCTTCGCGGGAGAGGGACAGGGTGAGGGATGAGAACGATCCGGATAGGTCACGCCCCTCAC
>NZ_CAXTBY010000179.1:0-4815 GCF_964242245.1 uncultured Methylobacterium sp.
GAACCGGCGTGAACACCGGAGGCGGCGCACGACGCGGCAGGTCGGCGGCGAAGGCGGAACCGGCAAGGGCGATTCCGGCGAGGGCGGTGACGCCCCGGAGCGTGGATTTCATAATCTGGTCCTCATTCCATCTGCTGCCGCCGGCCGTATTCGGTCCGCTCGGCATCGATTGCCCGTCTTTAGGTCAGCAGCTCCAGGGATGCTGTTGCTTTGCAGAGACGCCGACCGCCTTGGAGGCGGCCCCTTTGTGGCGCGATGCTGTTCTTCCCTGGGTACCTCGGGTCATGAACGCGCTCGAATGGTCAAGGTTCGCTTGCGGCCACGCTTTTTTCTCATCCCGTCGCCGGACAGATTGCCGCATTGGGAGAAGTGTGGGAACCCCATTACGGCGTCAGGGCAATTGCCGAGATCAGGCGGCCGTAATCGGCCTCGCTGCGATGGGTGGCGCGACGATAGCTGTAGAAGCGCGCAGGGTCCGCGTAGGTGCAGAGCCCAAGCATCGCGGCCTCGCCGATGCCGGACGCGTGCAGGCGCGCCAGGATGAATCCCGGAAGGTCGAACTGCGCGCGGCCCGGCCGTGCGCCCTCCGCGAAGAACGCGTCCGCCTCCGGAGCCTCGCTGCGAAAGCGTGCGACGAAGTCCGCGCCGACCTCGTAGGCGTCCTGCGCGATCGTCGGGCCGAGCACGGCGACGATGCTCTCGCGATGGGCGCCGAGCCCCTCCATCGCCGCGATGGTCGCCGCGATCACCCCCGTCAGCGCCCCCTTCCAGCCCGCATGGGCCGCGCCGACGACGCCGTTCTCCGGATCGGCGAACAGGATCGGACCGCAATCGGCGGTGGCGATGCCGAGGGCGAGCCCCGGAACGCGCGTGACCATCGCGTCCGCCCGCGGCCTGTCGGCCGGCGCGAACGGCGCCTCGACCACGACCGCCTCCGCGGAGTGGACTTGGTACAGGCCGACCATCCGGTCGGCGGCGAGTCCGAGCTGCGCGCACATCCGCGCCCGGTTCTCGGCGACCGCCTCGGGCCGATCGTTCGAGCCGAGGCCGCCGTTGAGCGCGGCGTACAGCCCGTCCGAGACGCCGCCCTCCCGGGTGAAGAAGGCGTGTCGTATCCCCGCATGCGAGCTGAGCTCCGGCGCTTCGACGAACATGGCGGCTCCTGGACGGCGGGTGTGGGACATCGACCGTCGTTAGCCGAACGCCGACGCCGTGACGATGCACGGTCGTGTGCGGTCCGGCGAACGGCGCGGAAGCGCATCAGGCCTTCGGAAACCCCGGAAGCGGCGGCAGGCCGGGCGCGCTCACGGCCATCGCCTTGAACAGGCTGCCCATGCCGCGCCGCGACGGGTCGGTCAGGCGGGCGGCCGCGGCGTCGATGGCCGCGGCCTGGGCGGGCGTCGCCCGCGCCTTCAGCCGGTCGCGTCGTTCGGCGAGGCCGAGGGCGCGCAGGAAGTCGCGCTGATCGACGGGGCCGTGGATCGCCGCGCCCTCGGCCCGCGCCGCCCGCGCGACGGCGGAGAAGTCGACGTGGACGGTGAGGTCGGCCTCGCCCGGTGCATCGAGGGGGCCGACGAAGCGGTGACCGGCCACCGCCTGGAGGGTGTCGCCGAAGCCGGGGCGGACGTGGCCGTAATCGATCGCGAGCAGCGCACCGCCCTGGTCGCCCAGGCGTCGGGCGAGGCTCCGCGTCAGGTCGAGGACCGCCGTCGGCAGGGTCATCACCACGCCCTCGGGCGCCCGCGCCGCAATCGTCCGGGTCGGCTCGGGCGCGAGGCCGAAGGCGAGGGCGCCGTCGGCCGAGAACCCGACCACCCGCTCGCACCAGCCGCGGGGGGTCGCCTGGAACTGACGCACCGGCAGGCAGTCGAGGAACTCGTTGGCGATCCAGATCGCCGGGCCCGGCGGCACCGCTTCGGCGTCCGCGTGCCACGCGGGCGTGGCCTCGGCGAGCATTACCGCCTGCGCCGCCCGCAGCACCGGGCTGGTCTCGACGAGGTGGAGGTCGATTCCAGCCGTCGGCGCCACTGCCCGGAGCGCGCGCAGTGCATCCGCCATCAGGGTGCCGCGACCGGGCCCGAGCTCGACGAGGCGCAGCGGCGCGGGCGCCGCCATGAGCCCCCAGACCGCCGCGATCCAGACGCCGATCAGCTCGCCGAACATCTGGCTGATCTCGGGCGCCGTGGTGAAGTCGCCGCGAGGCCCCAGCGGATCGCGGGTGCGGTAGTAGCCGTGGACCGGGTGCCCGAGGCAGAGGGCCATGTAGCGGTCGATGCCGATCGGCCCGGTCTCGCGGATCGTGCCCGCGATCTCGCGGCCGAGCGGCGTGCCGCTCACGCTTCCACCGGCCCGTCGCGGATCGGCGCCGGCCCCTCGACGGGATGGCGCGGGCGCGTGACGCCGCGGGCGGCGAGCACGATGTAGGTCGCCCCGACCATCGCCATCGGCACGCAGAGCAGCATGCCCATGGTGACGCCGCCGCCGAGCGGCCCGAGATGGTCGCCGAACAGGTAGCCGAGCTGGCGGTCGGGCTCGCGGAAGAACTCGCAGACGGTGCGCGCCACGGCGTAGCCGAGGACGAAGAGGCCGCCGATCAGGCCCGGCCGGCGGAAGCCGAAGCGGTTGACGGCGATACCCATGACCGCGAACAGCACCAGCCCCTCGGTGGCGGCCTCGTAGAGCTGGCTCGGGTGGCGCGGAAGCGGGCCGCCGGTCGGGAACACCACGGCGTAGGGGAAGTCCGGCGCAGGCCGGCCCCACAATTCGCCGTTCACGAAGTTGGCGATGCGCCCGAAGAACAGCCCGATCGGCACGACCACCGCGGCGAGGTCGAGCAGGGTGTAGCCGTTCAGTCGCCTGCGGCGGGCGAAGAACAGCATCGCGAGGATCGCACCGAGGAAGCCGCCGTGGAACGACATGCCGCCGTTGCGGATGGCGAGGATCTCCACCGGGTCGTCGAGGTACATCGGCAGGTTGTAGAACAGGACGTAGCCGATCCGCCCGCCGAGCACGACGCCGAGCGCGACCCAGACGATCATGTCGTCGATATCGGCGACCGTGGGCCGCCGCACCACGCCCCAGTACCGGTCGGCCATCACGAGCCGGCGGGCATAGAACCAGCCGCCGATCAGCCCGGTGATGTAGGCCAGCGCGTACCACTTGATCGTGATCGGCCCGATGGCGAGGGCGACCGGATCGATGGCCGGGAAGGGCAGGGCGAGCAGCGGCATCGGGGCCTCCCGTAAACTCCGGGGCATTGGACGCGGCGATTGCCGGGCGTCAAGCCGCGAGGGTGCGTCCTGGCGGCCGGCGATGGACTGGGGCGATCGGCAGAGGATGCTCCTCTACGACGCCACCAGCAGCAATCCGCGCCCGTCCGGGCCCTCGGCGTAGGCGGTCGAGCCGTCCGCCGAGACGCGCGCCGGGTAGCCGGCCGCCCGGATCGCCGCGGCGGTCTCGGGCGCGTCCTCGACCGCGAGGACGAACCGCGTCGTCGCCCGGTCGCGTGGGCCGAAGGCTGCGGGCCTCGGCCGCGCGGACATGGGGCAGCGGTAGTGCAGCAGTTCCACGTGCGGGGTCGCCGCGCCGGTCGGCTCCAGCGCGATCACGTCGACCACCGGGTCGGGCACGCCGTCGAGGCGGGCTTGGCCCTCGCCCCGGTTCACGCCCCGCTGCGCCACCGCGAGCCCGAGGCGATCACCGTAGAAGGCCAGCGCCGCCGCGCGGTCCGTGACTGTGATCGCGGAATGGTCGATGCCGAGGAACAGGCCGCGCGCCCCCCGCCACCGCTCGGCTGGCGGCCCGCCCGGGAAGACGATCAGCTCCAGCGGGTGCCCGTCCGGATCGCGGAACTTGTAGGCGGTGACGCCGCCCGAGTCCGGCGGGAGCGTCTGCGGTCCACCCACGCTGATCGCGCCGGGCCCGGCAGCACTCAGGTGCGCGAACGCGGCGTCCATGTCGCGCACGGGGATCGCCGCGTGCTGGAAGAACGGGTCGGTCGCGCACGGCGCGTCGGGGTAGGGGGCGCCCGGCGGGTCGAACGCGAGGAAGCCGATCCGCTGGTCGCCGAGGCGCATCGTGAGACGGGTCGCTGCCGCATCCGGCAGCCCGAACGCCTGGAGGACCGGCGGCGGCACCGGCTCGGGTGGTCCGATCCGCGCGAAGCCGAGGCCGTCGCGGTAGAACGCCTCGGTGCGCGCGAGGTCGGAGACGGTCCGCTCGATCCCGACGACGGCCCGGACCCGCGCGCTCATACCAGCCGCGCCCCGCGGCGGTTCGTGTAGATCGCGTAGAGGGTGCGGGAGGCGCAGAGGAACAGGCGGCTGCGGTTGCGACCGCCGAAGGCGAGGTTCGAGACCGTCGCGGGCACCAGGATCTTGCCGACCACGTCGCCGCCCGGATCGATGCAGTGCACCCCGTCCGCCGCGCCAGACCAGAGATGCCCCTCGTCGTCGACGCGGAATCCGTCCGCGAAGCCGGGGCTCACCGTATGGAAGATCGCGCCGCCGGAGAGTCGGCCGTCCTCCGACACGTCGAAGGCGCGGATGAACTGACGCGGGCTTGCAGCAAATTGCAGCCCGCTCTCGGCGATGTAGAGGCGGCGCTCGTCCGGGGAGAAGGCGAGCCCGTTCGGGCCCTCGAAGTCGTCGGCCATCACGGCGAGCGACCCGTCGCGGGGATCGAAGCGGTAGACGTTGGCGGGAAGCTCGGAATCCTGCCTGCCGCCCTCGTAGTCGGTCTGGATGCCGTAGGGCGGGTCAGTGAACCAGATCGTGCCGTCGGACTTGCAGACGAGGTCGTTGGGCGCGTTCAGAC
>NZ_CAXTBY010000180.1:0-4811 GCF_964242245.1 uncultured Methylobacterium sp.
CGCAGGCGGTAGCCGACGCCGGTCTCGGTGAGGAGCAGGCGCGGGCGCTCGGGATCGGCCTCCAGCTTCTGCCGGAGCTGGCGCACGTAGACCCGCAGGTATTGCGGGTCCGACGAGGCCGAGACCGCGCCCATCAGTTGGGCATGGGTCAGCACCTTGCCCGCGTGCTGCACCAGCACGCGCAGGAAGTCGTACTCGCGCGGCGTCAGCTTCACCTCGCGCTCTCCCACCCGGACGATGCGGCGCACGAGATCGACGCTGAGCGCCTCCACCTGGAACAGCGGACGCTCGCCCTGCGTGGCGAGCTGGTGGCGCAGCGCCGTGCGGATGCGGGCCAGCAGTTCGCCCATGCCGAAGGGCTTGGTGACGTAGTCGTCGGCCCCGAGGTCCAGCGCCTCGACCTTGCCGGTCTCGTCGTCGCGGCTCGACAGCACCACCACCGGCAGGTCGGCGTGGCGCTCCCGGATGCGGGCCAGAAGGTCGTGGCCGCGCATGTCGGGCAGGCCGAGGTCGAGGATCACGAGATCAACGCTCTCGCGCGTCAGGATCTCCAGGGCGGTCCTGCCGTTGGGAGCCTCCAGGACGCCGTAATCCTGCGTGGCGAGACCCATGCGCAGCAGCCGGCGGATCGGCGGCTCGTCGTCGATCACGAGGATGTTGAGGGTCATGCGGCCATGTCCGGTGCAGGCGTGTCTGGGGCGGGCGTCTCCCGGCCGGCCTCGCGCGGCGCGGCCGGGACCGGCAGGGTCAGGGTGAAGACGGCGCCGCTCCGGTCGGTCCGGTTGGCCACCGTGATGGTCCCGCCCATCGCCTCGACGAAGCCGCGCGAGATCGCCAGACCGAGCCCCGTGCCGGCCCGGACGCTGTCGGCCTTGGCGACGCGGTAGAACGTGTCGAACACGCGCTCGACATCCGCCTCGGGCAACCCGTCGCCCTCATCGATCACCTGCAGGAAGACCGTCGCCCGGTCCTGCCAGCCGCGCAGCCGCACCGTCGAGCCCGCGGGCGCGTACTTGGCCGCGTTGTCGAGCAGGTTGACCAGCACCTGCTCGAACAGCACCGGGTCGAGGCGCAGGGGCGGCAGGTCCGGCGCGATATCGACGGCGACGTGGTGATCCGCCAGCATCGTCTCGGTCCGGCGCAGGGCCGTGTCGGCGATCTCGGCGACGTCCTGGAGGCCGAAGTTCGGGATGACGGCGCCGGCCTCCAGGCGCGTCATGTCGAGCAGGTTGACGATGAAGCGGTTGAGGCGCTCGGCCTCGTCGATGATGGTGGCGAGCAGCTCGACCTTGGAGGCGGGATCGAGGACGTCGTCGAGGTCGCGCAGGGTGCTGGCCGAGCCCAGCACGGCGGCCAGCGGCGTGCGCAGGTCGTGCGAGATCGAGGTCAGCAGCGCTTGGCGCAGGCGATCGGTCTCGGCCGCGCGCTCGGCCCGGTCGAGGTCCTCCACGAGGCGCACGCGCTCGATGGCGAGCGCGCCCTGGTCGGAGAGCGCGTCGAGCAGGCGGCGCTGCTCGGGCGTTAGGATCGGCCCGGGCTTGTCGGCGTCGAGGCCGACGACGCCCAGCGTGCCGCGGCCGGTGCGCATCGGCAGGAACAGGCGCTTGGCCCCCGGCAGCGTGTCGGCTCCGCGGCCGGCCGGCCGGTCGTTGTCGAAGGCCCACTTGCCCGCCGCCACGTCGGCCGCGTCGAGGAAGTCCTCCGGCGGATAGCCCGCCCGGACCGCGACGGTGCCGTCCTGCGGCAGCAGCAGGACGACGCGGACCTTGAGCATGGCGGCGATCTGGTAGGCGGTGGCCCAGAGCACGTCGTCGAGGGTGCCGCAGCCCGCGAGCTTGCGGCTGAAGCCGTAGAGCCGCTCCGTGCCGCTCGCCCGGGCCTGGGCGACGAGCGCGAGCCGGCGCGCGCGCGAGGCGAGGTTGGAGACCAGCACCGCCACGAGGGTGAAGAGGAACAGCGCCGCGACGTTGGTCGGGTCGGCGATGGTGAAGGTGTAGAGCGGGGGCAGGAAGAAGAAGTTGTAGGCGAGCGAGGCCGCGACCACGGCGGCGAGCGAGGGCCCGAGGCCGAAGCGCACGGCCACCGCGACGACCGCGGTCAGAAACACGAGATCGGCGTTCTCGATGCCGAGAAACGGGCGGACGAGGATGCCGAACCCGAGGGCTGCGGCCACGGCGCCGAGGGCGAGCGCGTAGGGCAGCGCCTCGAAGCGGGGGGCGGGCGCGGCCGTGCCCACGGTCTTCCTTGGGATCGCCTCGGCCTCGATCGCCTCGCCGGCGATCACGTGGACGCTGATCGTGCCCGAGCCGCGCACGAGGTCGTGGACCACCGAACCGTTCAGGATCTCGAACAGGCGCGAGCGCCCGGCCTTGCCGACGACGACGTGGTTGGCGTTGCTCGCGCGGGCGTAGGCCAGGATGTCGTCGGCGACGCGCCGGCCGCCGGGCAGCGTCACGGTCTCGGCCCCGAGGCGGTCGGCCAGCCGCAGGGTGTCGGCGATGCGGTCGCGGGCGACCTCCGACAGCCGCGTGGCCCGCGGCCCCTCGACGAAGAGCGCCGTCCACGGGGCGTGCAGCCGGTCGGCCAGCCGCTTGGCGTAGCGCACGAGCCCCGCCGCGCGCGGGTCCTCGCCGACGCAGACCAGCACGCGCTCGCCCGCCCCCCAGGGCCCGGGGATGGCGTTGGCCCGCATGTGGCTGAGCAGTTCGTCGTCGACCCGGTCCGCCGTCCGGCGCAGGGCCAGTTCCCGCAGCGCCGTGAGGTTCCCGCGGGAGAAGTAGTGCTGCAGGGCCCGGGCCGCGTGGCGCGGCAGGTAGACCTTGCCGTCCTTCAGGCGCTGGATCAGGTCGTCGGGGTTGAGGTCGATCACCTCGATGTCGTCGGCCCGGTCGAGGATGCCGTCGGGCACCGTCTCGCGCACCCGGATGCGGGTGATCTGCGCGACGACGTCGTTCAGGCTCTCGACGTGCTGGATGTTGAGCGTGGTGTCGACGTCGATGCCCGCTTCGAGCAGTTCCTCGACGTCCTGGTAGCGCTTCGGGTGGCGCGAGCCCGGCGCGTTGGTGTGGGCGAGTTCGTCGACGAGGACGAGCGCCGGCCGACGGGCGAGCACGGCGTCGAGGTCCATCTCGCCGAGGCTCGTTCCTTTGTAGTCGACGAACCGGCGCGGCACGACCTCCAGGCCGTCGACCAGGGCCTCGGTCTCGGCCCGGCCGTGGGTCTCGACCACGCCGACCACCACGTCGAGGCCGGCCTTGCGCTTGCCGCGGGCGACGGTGAGCATCTCGTAGGTCTTGCCCACGCCGGGCGCCGCGCCGAGGAAGATCTTCAGGTGGCCGCGCCCATGGCCTTCGCGTCCGTCATCCTCCCGCCGCGCGGCGTCGAGCAGCGCATCGGGGGAGGGGCGGCCGGGGTCTCGCTGCGGGCTCGGCATGCGGGACGATCTCATCCGGCGCGGTCACTTCCGACCCAGGCCATCCAGCGCGAGGTTGAGGGCCAGCACGTTCACGCGCGGCTCGCCGAGGACGCCGAGAAGGCGCCCCTGCACCTGCGCGCCGACGAGGTCGCGGAGCCGATCCTCGGGCAGGCTGCGGGCCTTGGCAACCCGCGGCACCTGGAACAGGGCGGCCTCAGGCGAGATGTCCGGGTCGAGGCCCGAGCCGCTGGTCGTCACGAGGTCGATCGGGACGGCGCCCGCGTTCTCGGCCTTGCGCGCCTCGACATCCGCCTTCACCCGCTCGGCCAGCGCCGCGCTCGTCGGGCCGAGGTTCGAGCCCGAGGAATTGGCGGCGTTGTAGGGCGCCGGGACGGTCTTGCTCGCATCGGCCGGGTCGGGAGCGCTCGTCGCCGACGGCCGGCCCTGGAAGTAGCGGTCGCTGGTGAACGACTGGCCGATCAGGCTGGAGCCGACCGGCTTGCCGTCCCGCTCCACGATGCTGCCGGCGGCCTTGGCCGGGAAGAGCAGGCCGGCGATGCCGGTCATGGCCAGCGGGTAGCCGAGGCCGGTGAGCAGGGTCAGGGCGATCAGCAGCACGAGGGCGGGGCGAAGCTGGCTCAACATGACGGGTCTCGCGTGTCGGGAGGACGGGGCGGCTCAGACGAGGTGGAGGGCGCTGACCGCGAGGTCGATCGCCTTGATGCCGACGAAGGGCACGAGAATTCCGCCCAGGCCGTAGATCAGGAGGTTGCGCCGCAGGAGCGCGCCGGCGCCCACCGCCCGGTAGGTCACGCCGCGCAGCGCCAGCGGGATCAGCGCGACGATGATCAGCGCGTTGAAGATGATCGCCGACAGGATCGCGCTCTCCGGCGAGGCCAGCCGCATCACGTTGAGCGCCTGGAGTTGCGGATAGAGGACGAGGAACATCGCCGGGATGATGGCGAAGTACTTCGCCACGTCGTTGGCGATCGAGAAGGTGGTGAGCGCCCCGCGGGTCATCAGGAGCTGCTTGCCGATCTCGACGATCTCGATGAGCTTGGTCGGGTCGGAATCGAGGTCGACCATGTTGCCGGCCTCGCGGGCGGCCACCGTGCCGGTGTTCATGGCCACGCCCACGTCGGCCTGGGCGAGCGCCGGCGCGTCGTTGGTGCCGTCGCCGCACATCGCCACGAGCTTGCCCTGCGCCTGCTCCTTGCGGATCAGCGCCAGCTTGTCCTCGGGGGTGGCCTGGGCGAGGAAGTCGTCGACGCCGGCCTCGGCCGCGATGGCCGCGGCGGTCATGGGGTTGTCGCCGGTGATCATCACCGTGCGGATGCCCATGCGGCGCAGTTCCGAGAAGCGCTCACGGATGCCGCCCTTCACGATGTCCTTGAGG
>NZ_CAXTBY010000181.1:0-4773 GCF_964242245.1 uncultured Methylobacterium sp.
CCGCCACCGGGCCCCCCGCCGCCGGGGGCACCCTGGCCGAGCGCCGCCGTGCCGAGCGCCAGCGCGGCAGCCGTCACCGTACCCCGAAAGAGCTTGTTCATGGCCTCGTATCCCGTTGCGTCATCGGCCCCGCCGCCGACGAATCCCGTCTGCTGCGTCGCAAGCCCCGAAACGGCGACGGCTCGAAAACCGTTCCGCCCGCTCTCGCCTCTGGTGCACTGCCGCGGACGGGCAATCCAGGGATGCGTAGCTAACTCACTGATTTATCCACGCATTTCAGGGTGCGCTGTGCACCATTCGAGTGCGTCAATGCACTAGCACCGACTCCGTGGCGGCGGGACTGTACGCCCGGCGCGCGGTCCCCCCGGCGACGAACGGAGGGCATGGCGCGGGTCGGCGGAAGGGCCGCTTAAGGCTCGAAAACCCTACTTGATCACCGCGCAGCCGATGCGGTTGCCGGCACCGCCGATCGGCTGGGTGGTGTGGTCGTCCTCGTTGGCGTGGAGGATCAGCGCCGAGCCGTCGCCGTCCTGCAGGCCGCCCTCGCCGGTGAGCGGCGTCTCGCTGGAGACCTCCGCGTTCACCGAGCCGTCGGCGCTCGCGTAGACGTTGGGCAGGTCGCCCTCGTCCGGCCCGTCCGGGTTCAGCAGCCCGTGCTTGCTCTGGTCGTGGTTCACGTGCGCCTTGGAATTCAGGAACTTGTCGGTGTCCGAGCAGTCGCCGACCGCGTGGAAGTGGATGCCGTGCCAGCCGGGCGGCAGGCCGCCGGGCTGGATCGCGATCCGCATCACGAGGGAATTCGCCCCGTCGCGGATCAACAGCGTGCCGATGCTCTCGCCCTTGTTGTTCCTGATCTCGCCCGCGAAGGTCTGCGGCGCAGCCGGCTTCTCGGTCTCGGGAGCCGGTTGCGCGAAGGCCTCGTCGGCGCCGGATGCGAAGCCCGCGAGCGCTGCGAGCAGCGGCAGGATGCGTGTCATGTGATGGCTCTCCTCTCCACACCGGGCTAGGTAGGCCCCGGCCCCGCCATCCGACAGGGTCGTTCCCGACTTCGACGCGCCGCGCGGTGCACAGCTTCCGATGCCGATGACGCGAGACCGGATCAGGGCCGACCGCCTCCTGGTCGAGCACGGCCACTTCGAGAGCCGGGCGCGGGCGCAGGCCGCGATCGCCGCGGGGCTGGTGCGGGCCGACGGGCGCACCGTCGCCCGGGCCTCCGAGCGCCTCGCGGCCGGCACCGCGATCGAGGCGCGGGCGCCCCATCCCTACGTCTCCCGCGGCGGGCTGAAGCTCGAAGCGGCGCTTGCCGCCTTCGGCCTCGAGCCTGCGGGCCGCGCCTGCCTCGACGTCGGGGCGTCCACCGGCGGGTTCACCGACCTGCTGCTCCGCCGGGGTGCCGCGCACGTCACGGCCGTCGATGTCGGCCGCGGGCAGCTCCACCCGAGCCTGTCCGCCGACCCGCGCGTCACGAGCCTGGAGGGGACCGACATCCGCGGCCTCGCGCCGGGTTCGCTCGCGCCCGCGCCTACGCTGGCGAGCATCGACGTGAGTTTCATCGCGCTCCGCCTCGTCCTGCCGGCCGTCGCGTCCCTGCTGGCGCCGGGCGCGCGGATCGCTGCGCTGATCAAGCCGCAATTCGAGGCCGGTCGCGCCCGGATCGGCCGCGGCGGCCTCGTGCGGGACGCAGCCGTCCATGACGAGGTCTGCGCCGCCGTGCGCGGGACGCTGTCCGGCCTCGGCTTCGCGATCCTCGGCCTGATTCCCTCCCCGGTGCCGGGCGGGGACGGCAACGCCGAGTTCCTCGTCGGCGCCCGCCGCGAAAGCTCCCATGACCACGACTGAGACCGTCACGATCCGCCGCCTCGGCGCGCGCGGGGACGGCATCGCCGAGGACGGCACCCCGGTCGCCTTCGCCCTGCCGGACGAGCGTGTCGCGATCCGCCGCGAGGGCGGGCGCGGCGCGCTCGTCGCCGTCGAGATGCCGTCTCCCGACCGGATCGTGCCGATCTGCCCGTACTTCACCCGCTGCGGCGGCTGCGCCACCCAGCACCTCGCCCCGGCCGCCTACGCCGCGTGGAAGCACGGGCAGGTCGCCCAGGCCCTGAGCCAGGCCGGGATCGACCTCGCGCCCGATCCCCTGGTCGATGCCCACGGCGAGGGCCGCCGCCGCCTCACCCTCCACGTGCGCGCCGTCGAGGGTCAGGCCGAGGCGGGGCTGATGGCCGCCCGCAGCCACGCCCTCGTGGCGATCGACCACTGCCCGATCACGGTGCCGGCGCTCCACCGGGCGCCCGCGATCGCCCGGGCGCTCAGCGCGCCGCTCGGGCACGGGCGAAAACCCCTCGACGTCGCGGTGACGGCGAGCGAGGCCGGCCTCGACGTCGACCTGCGCGGCCACGGGCCGGTCGAGGCGGGCGTGCGCGCCGCGCTGGTGCGGCTCGCCGAAGACCTCGACCTCGCGCGGCTGTCGCTGCACGGCGACGTCGTGGTCGCGCGCAAGGCCGTGACGGTGGTCTCGGGCGACGCCCGGCTCCATCCGGCCCCGGGCGGCTTCCTCCAGGCGACGCGGGCCGGCGAGGCGGCGCTGACGGGGCTGGTGCTCGCAGCCCTGCCGACGCGGGCCAAGCGCGTCGCCGACCTGTTCTCCGGCTGCGGTCCCTTCACCCTGGCGATGGCACGGGCGAGCGCGGTCCACGCCGTCGAGGCCGAGGCGGCGGCGCTGACGGGCATCGACAGGGCCTCCCGCGCGGCGCAGGGGCTGAAGGGCGTGACCACCGAGCGCCGGGACCTGTTCCGCCGTCCGCTGCTGGCCCACGACCTGAACGCCTACGACGCGGTCGTCCTCGATCCGCCCCGCTCGGGCGCGGAGGCGCAGGCGCGCCAGCTCGCCCAATCGCGGGTTCCGCTGGTGGTCGCCGTCGCCTGCGATGCCGGCACCTTCGCCCGCGACGCGGGCGTGCTCGCGGCCGGCGGCTACCGCCCGGAGCGGGTCACGCCCGTCGATCAGTTCCGCTACGCAGCCCATGTCGAGATGGTGGGCGTTTTCCGTCGGGAGCCCGCCCGTCGACGGCGCTGACGGCGGAGGCCGGCAAGTCGGGCGCTTCGAGAACGACCGGATCAGAACAGCGCCCCCTGCGCATCCTCGTCGCTCGAACGCGGGTGCTCGGCCGCTGGCGCATCCGCGACGACGGTCGGCCGCGGCCGGTCGAGGGGGACGATGAGATCCGCGTCGTCGTTGCGCACCGCGTTGACCCGGTCGCTCACCGGATCGAGCCTCAGCCATGCGTCGGGGCACGGCCGGCACAGGCCGGCGGCCTCGCCCGGCGGGACGCCGCCCGCGTCGAGCCAGGGCCCGACCTCATCGGGCGCGAGGATCGCCGGCATCCGATCGTGGACCGCAGCCATCGTTCCATTGGCGCCCGTCGTCACGATCGCGGCGGTGTCGATCTCGGAGCCGTCGGCTCCGAGCCAGGATTCCCACAGGCCGGCCAGCGCCATCGGCGCGCCGTCCGCCCGCGCGATCGCGAACGGCGTCCGCGTCGCGGTGCGACCCGTCCCCGCGCGGCGCCACTCGTAGAAGCCGTCGGCCAGGAAGACGCAGCGGCGGTGGCGCACGGCGCCGCGGAAGGTCGGTTTTTCCAGGATGGTCTCGACGCGGGCGTTGATGACCAGCGGAAAGGTCTTCGGGTCCTTGAGCCAGCCCGGCCAGAAGCCCCAGCGCACGAGGCGAAACTGGCGCTCGCCGCCCTGCGCGATCACGACGGGTACGGGCTGGGTCGGGGCCACGTTGTAGCGGGGCGGGAAGTTCGGACGCTCCGGGTAGCCGTAGAACGCGGCGAAGACCTCGGGCGCCTGGGCGATGAAGAAGCGTCCGCACATCGTCGAGCCTTCCGTGACCGGCCCGCTCACCTCGCACGCGCACCGATCGGTTTCCAGCGCGACGTGCGCTCCGCCGGTGGGTCGCGTCTCTCCCGATCATGGGACAAGCGCAGGGCGCCGCGGGAGCCGGATTGGCCGATCGTTGCGGTCCGAGCCGGGAGCGCGGTCTTCAAACCGGCACATTCTGTCGGCGATAGTCAGCGTGCAGCGAAGCGCCTGGATTCGCGGGCGGCTCGAATCTGCGTCCGGCAGGAGCGTGGGCGGATGACGTGTACGCCTGCCCGGTGGCGTTTCGGCCGACGGCAAGGGAACGAGACTCGATGACGACGCACCCCGAGACCCGCGTGCTCCTCGTCTTCCCGCGCTTCTATGAAAACTCGATGTGGAACTTCAAGGAGGCGCTGGAACTCCAGGGTGCCCGCGCGCCGGCGCCTCCGCTCGGCCTGATCACGCTCGCCGCGATGCTGCCCGCGCACTGGACCGTCCGGCTGATCAACCGCAACTGCGAGACGATGACCGACGCCGACATCCTGGGCGCCGACCTCGTCATGAGCGGCGGGATGCTGCCGCAGGAGCCCGATACGCTCACCGTGATCGCCGAGTGCCGGAAGCTCGGCGTGCCGGTCTGCATCGGCGGCCCGGCCCCGACCTCGACGCCGGAGATGTATGAGGATGCCGACTTCCTCGTGCTCGGCGAGGCCGAAGGCGTGCTCGACCGCTTCATCGAAGCCTGGGAGGCCGGCGAGCGGCGGGGCCGCTTCACGGCGGAAAAGTTCAAGGCCGACGTGACCAAGAGCCCGATCCCGCGCTTCGACCTGCTGACCTTCAGCCACTACCTCTATATCGGCGTGCAGTTCTCCCGCGGCTGCCCGTTCACCTGCGAGTTCTGCGACATCA
>NZ_CAXTBY010000182.1:0-1590 GCF_964242245.1 uncultured Methylobacterium sp.
AGGGGAGAGGGAAGGACGCGCGGATGACGCGACGCTTTCGAACCGATCAACCGGAGATCGTGTGCGGGATGAGACCTGTCCGGAGAGGTCACGCCCCTCACCCTGTCCCTCTCCCCCTGGGAGAGGAGACCCGGGCCTCGGCCGCTCACGGTGTGAGGCGTACGCCTGCCGTCCTCTCGGGCGAGGGCGGTCCGGAGCCGTCGCGGCAACGGGGGAAACTGCGGCCCGGCCTTCGTCCGGATCGAGGCCGCTGCGAGCCTTGTGGCGCGCGGAGCGATGCTGCAAAGCGTGCCCGTCCGATCGACAGGGCCTTGGTCATGCACGACATCCGCGCCATCCGCGAGACCCCGGAGGCCTTCGACCGCGACCTCGCCCGGCGCGGGCTGGCCCCCCTGTCGGCGGGCCTGATCGCGCTGGACGACGCGCGCAAGGGCGCGGTCTCGGCGGCGCAGGAGAACCAGGAGCGGCGCAACGCGCTGGCCAAGGAGATCGGCGGCGCCAAGAAGGCGAAGGACGAGACGCGCGCGGCCGCGCTGATGGCGGAGGTCGCCCGCCTGAAGGAGGCCGCGCCGGGGCTGGAGGCGGCGCAAGGGGCAGCGGCCAAAGCCCTCGACGACGCGCTCGCCGCGATCCCCAACCGCCCGAAGGCCGAGGTGCCGGAGGGCGCCGACGAGGACGGCAACGTCGAGGTTCACCGCTTCGCCTCCGCGCGGACGCAGCTCGCCGCGGGCCGCCAGCACTTCGAGATCGGCGAGGCCCTCGGCCTGATGGACTTCGAGGCCGCAGCCAGAATCTCGGGCTCGCGCTTCGTGGTGCTGAAAGGCCAGATCGCCCGGCTGGAGCGGGCGCTGGGACAGTTCATGCTCGACCTGCACACGGGGGAGCACGGCTACCTGGAGGTGGCGCCACCAATTCTCGTTAAAGACGATGCAATGTTCGGTACGGCGCAATTGCCGAAGTTTCGGGACGATCAGTTCAGCTCGAACGTCGTTCTATTTAGGAGCCACAGATACGAATTTGATAAGGCTACGACTAATAATCCTACCGATTTATTCAGATTAAATACCCCTACTGACCAAGAAAATTTTAGAGCTCTTGCTGCGTTGAGCGACACATCATGGGGTTGGAATAGTGACAACCAAGACAATAATTATGTTTATGTTGAACGCAAACTTTGGCTCATCCCCACCGCCGAAGTCCCCCTCACCAACCTCGTCCGCGAATCGATCCTCACGGAAGACGAACTCCCCTTGCGCGTCACCGCCCTCACCCCCTGCTTCCGCGCGGAAGCCGGCGCGGCGGGCCGCGACACCCGCGGGATGCTGCGGCAGCACCAGTTCAACAAGGTCGAGCTGGTCTCGATCACGACGCCCGAACAATCGGCGGACGAGCACGAGCGCATGCTCGCCTGCGCTGAGGCCGTGCTGCAAAAGCTCGACCTGCCGTTCCGGACGATGACTCTGTGCACCGGCGACATGGGGTTCGCGTCCCAAAAAACCTACGACATCGAGGTGTGGATGCCGGGGCAGGGGACGTTCCGCGAAATCTCGTCCTGCTCGGTCTGCGGCGATTTTCAGGCGCGGCGGATGA
>NZ_CAXTBY010000182.1:1690-4762 GCF_964242245.1 uncultured Methylobacterium sp.
AAGGACGGGAAACCCGCCTTCGTGCATACGCTGAACGGCTCGGGCGTGGCGGTCGGCCGCGCGCTCATCGCGGTGCTGGAGAACTACCAGAACCCGGACGGCAGCGTGACGGTCCCGTCCGCGCTCGTGCCCTACATGGGCGGGATCACCCGCATCGAGGGACCTGCCACGTAATGCGCATTCTCGTCACCAACGACGACGGCATCCACGCGCCGGGCCTGGAAACCCTGGAGGGCATCGCGAAAACGCTGTCCGACGACGTCTGGGTGGTGGCGCCCGAGACCGACCAGTCCGGCGTCTCGCACTCGCTGTCGCTGAACGACCCCTTACGCCTGCGGCAGGTCTCCGAAAAGCGCTTCGCGGTGAAGGGCACGCCGTCCGACTGCGTGATTCTGGGCGTGCGCCACATCCTGGCCGAGCACGGGCCGGACCTCGTGCTGTCGGGGGTCAACCGCGGCCAGAACGTCGCCGAGGACGTGACCTATTCCGGCACGATCGCGGCGGCGATGGAGGGCACCATCCTCAACGTGCGCTCGATCGCGCTCAGCCAAGCCTACGGCGCCGGCGGCCGCGGGAGCCTCAGGTGGCACTGCGCGGCGCACCACGGCCCGGCGGTGGTGCGGAAGATCCTGGAGACGGGAATCGAGCCGGGCATCCTCGTCAACGTCAACTTCCCGGACTGCGAGCCGGAGGACGTGGCGGGGATTGCCGTGGCCGCCCAGGGACAGCGCAACCAGGCGCTGCTCGCCATCGACGCGCGCGTCGACGGGCGCGGCAACCCGTACTTCTGGCTGGCCTTCGCCAAGGCGCGGTTCGAGCCGGGCAACGGCTCCGACCTCAAGGCGATCGCCGAGCGTCGGATCTCGGTGACGCCCCTGCGCCTCGACCTCACCGACGAGCCGACGCTGACCCGCTTCGCCCAGGCGTTTTCGGAGTAGGTGTCCTCCTCGACGAGGCCGGACCCGGCGCGGGTCCCTTCTCCCAGGGGGAGAAGGACACAGATGAGGGGCGTAACTTCTCCGGACGACGCACGCCCCGCACCCCAACCCTCTCCCCCTGGGAGAGGGGGCGCCGCGCGTATCCTGCGGGCGTCCTGGACGCCCTCAGTCACGCGATCGTTTCAGACGGGGAGTCCTGGCCCGTGAGCCTCGTCCTGGTCTCGGGCTTCATGCTCGATGCCGGCCTGTGGGACGACGTGGCCGGCCCTTTGTCCGCCGCCGGCCCGATCGTCCACGCCGACCTGAGCCGCGACGCGTCGATCCGGGCGATGGCGGAACGGCTGCTCGCCGAGGCGCCGGGACGCGTCGTCCTCGTCGGGTTCTCGATGGGCGGCACCGTCGCTCGCGAGGCCGCGCGGATCGCGCCTGCGCGGGTGCGGGGGCTGGCGCTCGTGGCGACCTCCGCCCGCGCCGACACGCGGGCGCAGGCGGCGGCCAAGCGCATCGCCGTCGAGCGGGTCGAGGCCGGGCCGTTCGGCGGCCTGAGCCGGTCGTCGATCGCCGCCGCGCTGCATCCCGACCGAGCCGGCGACGAGGGCATGATCGCGCGGGTGCGCGCCATGGGCCTCCGGCTCGGGCGCGACGCCTTCCTGCGTCAGTCCCGGCTGGAGCGGGGCGGGGATCGCGACCGGCTCGGCGCCATCGCCTGCCCGACGCTGGTGGTGGCGGCCGGGGCGGACCGCCTGCGCAGCGTGGCCGAATCCGAGGAGCTGCGCGACGGCATTCCCGGTGCCGTCCTGCGGGTCGTCGCGGAGTCCGGCCACATGCTGCCGATCGAGGCGCCGGGCGCGCTCACCGCCCTCCTCCTCGACTGGCTCGGCGCGCTTCCGCCGTGAGCGGGCCCCCGGACGAGGCGCTGCCCGACCACGACGGCCTCGGCGCGGCGATCGAGAACGCCGCCTTCGTGATGGCGCTGCGCGGGCGCGGCACCCGCGACACCGCCGTGCTGCGGGCGATGGAGCAGGTGCCGCGCGCCCGCTTCGCGCCGGCGGCCCACCGCCACCTCGCCCAGCGGGACCTCGCCCTGCCGCTGCCCTGCGGCGCGTCGATGACCGCGCCGAGCACGGTCGCGACCATGCTCGCCCTGCTGCGGGTGGAGGCCGGGATGCAGGTCCTCGAGATCGGCACCGGGTCCGGCTACGTCACGGCGCTGCTGCTGCAGCTCGGAGCGGGCGGCGTGACCAGCCTGGAGCGCTACGCGACGCTTGCCGACGCCGCCCGGCGCACCCTCGGCGACGCCCGCGCCGTGATCCGGCAGGACGACGGGCTGGCGGAGGCGGCCGGCAGCTTCGACCGCATCCTCGTCCACGGGCGCGTGGCGGCCCCGCCGCCCGCGTGGTCCGCGGCGCTGCGGCCGGACGGGCGCCTCGTCGCCGGGTCGGGAGACGGGCGGCTCCTCGCGGTCGCGCGCACGGCCTCGGGCCTGCGTACGGAAGCCGGCCCGGCGCTGCGCCTCGCGCCCCTGGTGCCGGGGCGGGCGCGGGTGCTCTGAGCCGGGAGCGCACGCCGCGTCCCGTTTCGAGAGTGGTTCCCGCACCGCATCGAACGTGGTGAACGGGAACGGATGTTTAACCTGAATCCGTCTTGAATGGCGTCATCAAGTTGCGTCAAGCAAACGGGTGCGTCGATGCGGGTTCGCGGATCAGGTCGGGGGATGAGGACGCTGTCGCGCTTCGCCCTCATCGGGGTGATCGGCGGCGGCGCGGCCGCCTGCTCGTCGGACGTGTCGCGTCTCGACAACCCCTTCAGCAATCCCTTCGCCGCGCTGTCGGGCGAGCCCGCGGCGACGGGGAGCCTGCCGGACGGGCAGGCCAGCGCGCCGGTGCGCACCGGCCGCATCCAGTCGCAGGCGCTGGCCGCCCCGATGGCGATCAGCCCGCGGCCCGGCCCGGTCGCGGCCCGCGCCCTCCCGCCGTCGCAGCCGATGGCGCAGACCACCCGCGTCGCCTCCACGGGCGCGGCCGGATGGAACGCGCAGGGCGGCACCGCCATCACCGTGTCGCAGAACGACAGCCTGACCCAGATGTCGACCCGCTTCGGCGTGCCGGCCTCGGCGATCCTCTCGGCCAACGGC
>NZ_CAXTBY010000183.1:0-4707 GCF_964242245.1 uncultured Methylobacterium sp.
ACCAGTACCACAACCCGCTGGCCAAGCTCGATCCGGGCCGGGCCGGCGACGTGTTTCGCGATGAATCCGGTGCCAGCCCTGAGCACATCACCTTCGACGTGACGGACGCGCACCTCGCCCTGATCCCGCACCTCGCGGTGCTGTGGAGCGACGCGCTCGACGTGCCCTGCATCGACCCGCAGGCCCCCTACGGCGCCGTGCCGGTGCCGGAGGCCGGGCTGCATCACGCGATGCAGCCGGCGTTGCAGGTCTTCTTGCGCTACGCCGACATCGCGCCGGGGGCGTTTTCCTGATGATCCGACCACGGCATCGGTCGGCCCGCGCGAAGCACCGCGGGGCCCCTTCTCCCAGGGGGAGAAGGCTGGGATGAGGGGCGTGACCCCTCCGGTGAGTTCTCGTCCCTCACCCTGTCCCTCTCCCGCTAAAGGTGCCGGGACCCGCGCCTCCCTTTGAAACGCTCAGGCGTCGCGCTTCTTCCGCTGCGCCAGGGTCCGCAGCCGCAGCGCGTTGAGCTTGATGAAGCCCGCGGCATCCCGGTGGTCGTAGGCCACTGCGCCCTCCTCGAAGGTGACGAGGTCCTGGTCGTAGAGCGAGTGCGGGCTCTCCCGCCCGATGACGTGGACGCCGCCCTTGTAGAGCTTCAGCCGCACTGTGCCGGTGACGCGTTCCTGGCTCCTGTCGATCAGCGCCTGGAGCATCTCGCGCTCGGGGCTGAACCAGAAGCCGTTGTAGATCAGCTCCGCGTATTGCGGCATGATCTGGTCCTTGAGGTGGGCCGCGCCCCGGTCCAGCGTGATCGACTCGATGGCGCGGTGGGCCGGCAGCAGGATGGTGCCGCCGGGCGTCTCGTACATGCCGCGGCTCTTCATGCCGACGAAGCGGTTCTCGACGAGGTCGAGGCGCCCGATGCCGTTGTCGTGGCCGAGTTGGTTGAGCTTGGCGAGCAGGGTGGCGGGCGAGAGCCTTTCGCCGTCGATCGAGACCGCGTCGCCCTGCTCGAAACCGATCGTGATGACGGTCGGCGTGTCGGGCGCCTCCTCGGGCGAGAGCGTCCGCGAAAAAACGTAGTCCGGCACCGCGTCGGCGGGGTTCTCCAGCACCTTGCCCTCGGAGGAGGCGTGCAGGAGGTTGGCGTCGACCGAGAACGGGCTCTCGCCGCGCTTGTCCTTGGATATCGGGATCTGGTGCGCCTCGGCGAAGGCGATCAGCGCCTCGCGAGAGCGCATGTCCCACTCGCGCCAGGGCGCGATCACCGTCACGTCGGGCTTCAGCGCATAGTAGCCGAGCTCGAACCGGACTTGGTCGTTGCCCTTGCCGGTGGCGCCGTGGCAGACCGCGTCCGCGCCGACCGCTTCCGCGATCTCGATCTGCTTCTTGGCAATCAGCGGCCGGGCGATCGAGGTGCCGAGGAGATACACGCCCTCGTAGACGGCGTTGGCCCGGAACATCGGAAACACGTAGTCCCGCACGAACTCCTCGCGCAGGTCCTCGATGAAGATGTTCTCCGGCTTGATCCCGAGAAGCTCCGCCTTGCGGCGGGCGGGCTCCAGTTCCTCGCCCTGGCCGAGATCGGCGGTGAAGGTGATCACCTCGCAGCCGTAGGTGGTCTGCAGCCACTTGAGGATGATCGAGGTATCGAGGCCGCCGGAATAGGCGAGCACCACCTTCTTCACGGGCTTCTTGTCGAAGTCGGACATTTGGCCCTCGGGTGTCTCACGGCTCGGGACGGCGACCGGCGGCTTATCGCGGAGGCCGCCGGCCTGCAACCGGCGTGCCGGATCGGACGTTCGATGCATCTGCCATCGATCCGCGGCGCGCACGGCGCCGCCTCGCTCCCGACATCGAGGGGTGCGAGATTTGCGTGCCGACACCCCGACCCGGAGAAGCGAACCCCATGGCGCGCCAGCCAACCCTCGAGTTCTGGTACGAGTTCGCGTCGACTTATTCCTACCTCGCCGCCGCCCGCATCGCGGGGCTGGCCGCGGCCGCCGGCGTCACGGTTCGCTGGCGCCCGTTCCTGCTCGGGCCGATCTTCGCCGCGCAGGGCTGGACCACGTCGCCGTTCAACCTCTACCCGGCCAAGGGCCGGAACATGTGGCGCGACCTGGAGCGCGAGGCCGCCCGCTGCGGCCTGCCGCCGGTCACCCGGCCCGATCCGTTCCCGCAGAACAGCCTCAGCGCCACCCGCGCCGCGATCCTCGGCCAGGACCAGGACTGGCTGGTCCCGTTCTCGACCGCCGTCTTCGCGTCCTGCTACGCCCACGGGCGCTCGATCGCCGAGCCGGCGGCGGTGGTCGAGATCCTGAACGGCCTCGGCCTCGACGGCACGCAGCAGCTCAAGGCGGCAGCGGCCGAAGCCAACAAGACCCGGCTGCGCGTGGTCGGCGAGGAGGCGCGCTCGCGCGGCATCTACGGCGCCCCGACCTTCCTCACCGACGACGGCGAGTTGTTCTGGGGCAACGATCGGCTGGAGCGGGCGCTGGCCTGGGCCGCGGGCGAGCGTCCGGGCGCGATGCGCTGATCTTCAGCGAAGGCCCCGACATCGCCTGAATCGGCCGGTTCATGCGCGGGCTGAACGCCGCCCACCGTCCGGACACGCCCATGCCTCTCACCCGCCGCCGTTTCCTCGCGGCCTCGGCCGGCTCCGCCGTCGGCCTCGCGCTCGGCAGCGGAGCGCGCGCCCAGTCCTACGGCCAGCGCGTCGCACTCACGAGCGACGAGGGCAAGGCAATCGCCAACTCCGTGCTTCCGGGGGAGATCACCGGCCAGATCCCGGCCTTGCGCGGGGTCACCTACGCCGGGCCGCGCGAGGCCGAGACCACGCTCTACGAGTTCTTCGACTTCAACTGCCCGTACTGCCGCAAGGCGGCCGCCGACGTGATCGCGCTGCACGCCAGCGATGCGGCCTTGCGGATCGGCCTCGTGCAGAACCCGATCCTGTCGCCGCAATCGGCCCAAGCCGCCAAGGTGGCGCTGGCGGTCCAGCGCAAGCTCGGCTCGGAGGCGGCGTGGCGCTTCTACGGCGGCGTCCTGGAGAAGCCCGGCCGCGTTGACGGTCCGGGCGCGCTGGCAGCGGGCACCGCCCTCGGCATCCCGTCCGCGGAGCTGAAGGAGATCGCCGACGGCGAGGAGGTGCGCCTCGCCCTCAGGAGCCAGATGCGGATCGCGGCCGATCTCGGACTCTACGCAACGCCATCCTACGTGCTCGGGAACGCCGGCATCCTCGGCCATCCAGGTGCCCGCACCCTGGCAAGGATGGTCGCCAGCACCCGCCGCTGCGACCGGCTTGCCTGCTGATCCCGGCGCGATCCGGCCATCGAACGGGCGAGAGCGAGGCGACGGGCGCCGCTCCGCCGTTCGCCTTGCGTGCCACCGCATTGCCATGCTAGGCGGTCGCCGCGCCGGCCGAGGGATGTTTCGCGCCCCTGACGAGCCCGGTGCAATCCCATTTTCCCGACGGCCTCCGGCCGGCCCCCTTCGGCGCGGGCCGGCCGGAGGCCGAAGGGCCAAGGAACAAGAGAGAGCGGCGGGTGGCGCAGAGCGGTTCCGAGGGTCCCCTGGTCGCCGGCGTGTCCGGCCGCTACGCCTCCGCCCTGTTCGAGCTTGCCCGCGACGAGCGTCAGGTCGATGCCGTGGCCGAGGGCCTGGAGCGCTTCGACGGTCTTCTCAAGGAGAGTGCCGACCTGCGTCGCCTCGTGCGCAGCCCGGTCTTCTCCGGCGAGGAGCAGGCCGCCGCGATCGGCGCGATCCTCGACAGGGCCGGCATCACGGGGCTGGCCGCCAACTTCATCCGGCTCTCGGCCGCCAACCGCCGCCTGTTCGCGCTGCCCGGCATGATCGCCGCCTTCCGCGCGCTGGTCCGGACCTCGAAGGGCATCGTCACCGCCGAGGTGCGGGTGGCCGAGCGGCCCTCCGACGCGGTGCTCGAGGAGATCAGGGCCAGCCTGCGCGACGTGTCCAGATCCGAGATCGACCTCGACCTGCACGTCGATCCGAGCCTGATCGGCGGTCTCATCGTCAAGATGGGCTCGCGCATGGTCGACGCCTCGCTCCGGACCAAGCTCAACGGCATTCGTCTCGCGATGCGGGAAGCCCGGTAGGCCGTCCGTCAGGACATCCTCCGCTCCCGCCATCACCCCGAACAGACTCGACATCGAACGAACTGAGAGGCCCGACGATGGACATCCGCGCCGCCGAGATCTCCGCGATCCTGAAGGATCAGATCAAGAACTTCGGCGAGGAGGCCGAGGTCTCCGAGGTCGGCCAGGTGCTGTCCGTCGGCGACGGCATCGCCCGCGCCTACGGCCTCGACAACGTCCAGGCCGGCGAGATGGTCGAGTTCGAATCGGGCGTGCGCGGCATGGCGCTCAACCTCGAACAGGACAACGTCGGCATCGTGATCTTCGGCTCCGATCGCGACATCAAGGAAGGCCAGACCGTCAAGCGCACCGGCGCGATCGTGGACGTGCCGGTCGGCAAGGGCCTGCTCGGGCGCGTCGTCGACGGCCTCGGCAACCCGATCGACGGCAAGGGCCCGATCGTCTCCGACGAGCGCCGCCGCGTGGACGTGAAGGCGCCGGGCATCATCCCGCGGAAATCCGTGCACGAGCCGATGGCCACCGGCCTCAAGGCGGTGGACGCCCTGATCCCCGTCGGCCGCGGCCAGCGCGAGCTGATCATCGGCGACCGCCAGACCGGCAAGACCGC
>NZ_CAXTBY010000184.1:0-4612 GCF_964242245.1 uncultured Methylobacterium sp.
CATCTCGGGCAAGCCCGAGATGTGTGGGGAGAGGGGGCCGCTCGGCGCTTCGCCAGATCCACGCAGTACCGGTCTAAGATGTGTGAATCCGCAAGCCTCTGCGGGGGAGGGTGGGGAGAGGGAAGGCCGCGCGGATGACGGGAAACGACGCCCCAGAACCTATCAACCGGAGATCGTATCACGCCGCGCCCGGCCGCTGATCCGCGTCGGCGATCCGTGCGAGGATGTCGGAGGTGGAGGTGACCTCGCCGAACTCGTAGGCGATCGTCGTCAGGCTGACGCGGTGGACCTCCTCGGCGCTGAGCGCGCCCCAGCCGAGGTCGGGATAGGGCATGGCCGCACAGGCGTCGGCGAGGGCAACGACCTTGTACTCGCGGTGGACGGCGTCGCGGATGGTGGTCTCGCAGCAGACGTTGGTCACCGTCCCGCAGACGACGATCGTGTCGACGTCCCGGGCCCGCAGGATCGTGTCGAGGTCGGTGTTGTGGAAGCCGCTGTAGAACAGCTTGTCGACGACGATGTCGCCCGGCCGCGGCGCGAGCGCCGGGACGACGTCGATGTCCGCGGCGTCGCGCGCGAGGATGGCGTCGACGTTCGGGTAGAGGTCGCGCATCCGGCCGGTGTCGCTGCCGTCGCCGCGCACGACGTGGCGCAGGTAGATGATCGGCAGGCTCAGTCTCCTGCCGGCCTCCACGAGGCGGGCGATCGGCGCCACGATGGCGGCGGTGGCCGGCACGTAGAGCGCGCCCAAGGGATCGCAGAACACGCCCTGCATGTCGACGACGACGATGGCGGTGCGGCGCGGGTCGATCGGCCAGCGGACGCGGGGCTTGATCATGGGGCCTCCGTGAGGGGAGTTGCGCGCCGAGGCGCCGGTCAGAGGGTCGCGGGGATCGGCCGCCACCCGCCGTCGCCCGGTTCGAACTGCGGGATGTGCGCGAGGCCGCGCACGAGGGCGGCGTCCGCGCCCAGCGTCGCGCGCCAGTCGTGCGCCTCCGTCAGGACGACGCCGAGGCCGACGACGTTCGCGCCGGCCTGCCGCGCGAGGGCGAGCGAGCCCTTGAGGCTGCCGCCGCTGGCCACGACATCGTCGACGACGACGGTGCGCCGGCCGGCGAGCAGCGGCACCGAGCGCCGGTCGAGGAGCAGCCGCTGCTCGCCCTGCGAGGTGATCGAGCGGATCGGCTGCACCAGGGCGTCGGCGAGGTGGAGCTTGGGCGACTTCTGCAGGACGACGTAGTCGTCGAGGCCGAGCGCCCGGCTCACCTCGATCGCGACGGGGATGCCGAGCGTCGCGGCGCCGACCACGATCTCCGGCTCCAGCGGCGCGAGCGTCTCGGCGAGCATCCGGCCGGCGTGGGCGCCGAAGCGCACGCCGAGGTCGATGATCATCATCAGCGCAATCGCGAAGTCGGGCTTGATCGCGACGATCGGCACGTCGACGCCGTGGCCGGCGACGTCGACGGGCCAGGTCTGATCGGTGAAGGGGTGGCCGGTGAGGGGTTCGTCCGGTGTCATGCGGGGGCTGCGTCCTTGGGCCGGTCTTCGAGGGTGTCTTCCACGAGGAGGCCGACCCGCCGCCACGTCGTGCGCTTCGTGCGCATGTCGTAGCCCGACAGCGTGAGCGAGACCGAGATCGCGTGCGCCATCCGCACGGCCTGGACCAGGAGCGGCACGCCGCGCGCCAGGGCGAAGCGTAGGCGCAGGGGGAGGGGCGCCGCGTCGATGTCGAGGCCGCGGGCGCGCTGAGCGTCGGCGATGTGCTCGAACTCGCGGCGCAGCATCGGCACGAGGCCGAACATCAGGGAGAGCACCAGCGTCGCGGTGGGCGGGAGCCGCGCCGCGCTCGCGGCGGCCATGATCGCGCCCGGCGTGCTGGTCTCGACCACGAAGAAGAAGGCGCCCGTCGTGGCCACGAGGCGGGCGGCCATGCGGCTCGCGGTCTCGGCGGCCGTGGCCACGGGCACGCCCTGAAGGCCGAGGTTCAGCAGCCACGAGGCGACGACGAGGACGGAGAGGATCGCCGCGCCCTTGAGGTAGCCCCCGAGCCCGGGCAGCCGCAGCGCCGCGAGGCCGAGCACGACGCCGGCCGCGATCCCTGCCGAGAGCCAAGCCCCGGGGACGAGCCACGCGGCCAGCATCACCAGGAAGGCCGCGGCGAGCTTGACGAAGAAATTCAGGCGCAGGAGCGTGCTCACGCGGCACGGTCCAGCCCGGCATAGGGCCGCGGCCAGCCCAGCCGCGCGAAGGCGCCCGAGCGCCAGCCCTCCGCAATCGGCCCGTCGAAGCCGAGGCGGCCCCGCTCCAGGATCATCAGGCGGTCCGACACGTCGTCGACGAGTTCGAGGTCGTGCGAGATCAGGATAGCGGCGCCGCCCGTCGCGCGCAGGCCCGTCAGGAAGCGCTCCAGCGCGGCGCGGCCGGCGGCGTCGCGGGCGAGCAGCGGCTCGTCCAGGATCGCGACGCGGCAGCCCGCGGCGTCGAGGCACGCGAGCCCGAGCAGGGCCTGCTCCCGGGCGGAGAGGGCGAACGGGTTGGCCTCCGCCTTCGCGGCCAGACCGTAGCGGTCGAGGGCCGCCCGGGCCCGCGTGCGGACCGCCGCGTCCTTCATCCCGCGCGCGTCGACGGCGATGGCGAAGGCGGCCTCGTCGATCGCGCTCAGGTGGAACAGCACGCGGCGCATGGTCTGCGGCAGGTAGCCGATCCGCCGCGCGCGCCGAGCCGGCGTCCAGGCGCCCGCGTCCTCGCCCTCGATCGCGATCCGGCCGGCGGCGCGCTGCGCGAGGCCCAGCACCGCCCGGAACAGGGTGGTCTTGCCGGCCCCGTTCGGGCCGACGAGGGCGGCGACCTCGCCGGCCCGCAGGGTGAAGCCGACATCGGCGAGCACCGGCGCTCCCGAGGCGCGACGCAGCCCGGCACGCTGACTTGAGACTTGCAGGCCCGAAACTTCGAGGAGGACCGGGCCCGGCGCGGGCGCGGCCCGGGCGGCCTTGCGCCGGCCGGGCGCCAGCACGCCCGCCTCCTCCCAGAGCCGCGTGCGGACCAGCGCGTCCCGCACCGGCAGGTCGCCTGTCAGCCGTCCGGCCCTGAGGAGCGCGAGGCGGTCCATCGCCGGCGCGAGCGCGGCGGCGTCCTGGTCGGCGGCGAGGATCGTCGGCGCGTCGGGGGCCGCGCGCAGGCCGCGCAGGACGGCGACGAGGCGCGCCCGCGCGTCGGGATCGAGCCCGGTCGTCGGCTCGTCGAGGACGAGGAGCCGCGGCGCGTGGGCCGTGGCGGCGGCGAGCGCCACCATGCGCCGCTCGCCGCCCGAGAGGTCCAGCACCATCCGCCCGCGGAGCGCGTCGAGGCCGAACAGGTCCAGGGTCCCGGCGATCCGGCGCCGGATCTCCGCGCGCTCCATCCGCCGGTTCTCCAGGGAGAAGGCGATGAGATCCTCGACGCCGAGGTTCCAGAGCTGGTCGTCGAGGTTCTGCAGGACGGGGCCGACGAGGGAAAACAGCTCCGCGGAGGGGATGCCGGCAAGCGCCCGCCCGCCGAGGCTCACGCGGCCCGCGAAGACGGCGGGCCTGACGAGGCGCGGGATCACGCCCGACGCGGCCGCGAGGAGCACCGACTTGCCCGACGCGCCGGCCCCGCACGCGAGCAGGGCCTCGCCGGGGGCGAGCGCGAGCGTCACGTCCGCGAGCGCCGGGTCCGCTCCCTCGAAGCCGACCGTCAGTCCCTCGATGCGGAGCAACGGCCGGCGCTCCGCCTCAGAAGCGGACGAAGCCGGCGGGATGGGCGCTCCGCAGTACCTTCAGCGCCGGCACGACGAGCAGCGGCGTCCCGATCAGCATCGGCACGATGTCGGACAGGCCGAGGTAGGTCACGCCCCACCAGAACGGGAAGATGCCGAGGTAGGCGAGGCTGGCCGCCACCGCGAGGACCATGACCAAGCCGACGCCGAGGCAGGTGCCGGCCACCTGCGCGAGGAAGACGCGATTCACGCTCCGCGTCGCGGGGTTGAACAGCAGGCCGGGCACCAAGCCCGTCAGCCCGACCATGAGGCCGTCGACGATCAGCGAATGCGCGGGGATGAACGTGCCGGCCAGCAGCGACCAGACGATCGTCCCGAGGTAGCCGCAGATCGCTCCGCTCTTCGGCCCGAGCAGGATGCCGACCAGGGGCGGCAGGAAGGCGAAGATCCGCCACTGGATGACGCCCGGCACCAACTGGATCGGGTTCGCGTAGGCCCAGAGCACCCCGGTCGCCGCCGCGGCCGCGAGCGACAGCACCAGGGGGAACAGCGCGTTGTCCGGCTCGATCGAGGCTGAGGTCTGCAAGGGACGTGGCTCCCGGCGGCCCCGCACGGGGCGCCATCGCGAACAGCAAAGGTCGTGCCATGAGCGCCGTCACGGAGCAGGTGCTGCCGTTCGTGGGCCCCGGGGCCCGACCTGCCGCCGCCGGAGGCAGGGCCGGGCTGGGCGCGGGAGGTCGACGATGCCATGGCCGCGCCGACCGGCTCCTGTGCGGCTCCAGCGCTCTCAATCAACGGTTGGTGCCCACCGTATGTCCGCCATGGGTGCACGCTGTGTGAAAACGGAAGCACCCTGTGAAATCGTAGAACGATCCT